>NZ_JBNHIC010000011.1:0-104623 GCF_059092905.1 Arthrobacter sp. B0427-1-12
GAGATCGCGGTGTCGATGTCCCGGTCGATGACGAACTGGGCCAGCTCCTCGGCGATGCCGGTCGGGACGTTGATTGGTCCTTCCCAGGAGTCGTAGTCGCCGGTGCCCACCGCCTCGTAGCCGATGCAGAACGGGGGCATCAGGTCATAGAAGAAGCCGTTGTAGTGGTCCGGGCCGAAGTTGACCACCAGGTCCGGGTTGAAGTCCCGGGCGAACCGGCGGGCCGCCTCGAAGGCGGCCTCGACGGCGGCCTTCACCTCGGCCGGCGGGTTGGTGTGTTCCAGCAGCGGACTGTGGGACATGCACAGCAGGGCCTGGTTCATGGCTGCACTCCTTTGATCATCCTGATGTTCAGCGGCTCACGCCGTGGACGGCGAGGTACTGCCTGACGATCTCGTTGAACTCGTCGGCGCGCTCGACCTGGGACCAGTGGCCGCACTGGCTGAAGATATGCGCGTCGGCGGTCGGGATGACATTGAGCAGTTCCCAGGTGCGCGAGACCGGGATCACGACGTCCTGGACACCGTGGATCAGCAGAACCGGGATCTGAAGCCTGGAGAGCACCTCGAAGTCCAGCGGCAGCGCATCGCGGTCCCGGTCCCGGGCGGTGACAACCTCGATCAGGCGGTCCGAGGCGGTGTCGTTCAGCGCGGCCGCGTAGCGCAGTGAGACCAGTTCGTCGGTGACCAGGGACTTGTCGACGACGAACTGCTCCAGCGTGCGGCGGATGCCGGCCTCGGACAGCTCCGGCTTGGAGTGGCCGGACAGGGCTGCGGTCTTCTTGGCCCCGCCGGTGCCCATGGACACGATGCCCAGCAGGCGCTCCGGGAAGTCGATGGCGAACTGCATGGCGACCCAGCCGCCGATGGAGTTGCCCACGATCCAGGTCTTCTCGATGCCCAGCGCGTCGAGCACGCGCACCGCGTGGCGGACCCATTCCCTGATGCCGTATTCGGTGCCGGGGGCGACGATGGTCTGGCCGTAGCCGATGGAGTCGATCGCGATGCAGCGGCCCTGCTCGGCGATCTGCGGCAGGTTCAGCCACCAGTTCGCCGCGGCGGTCACACCCGTGCCGGAGCCGTGCAGGAACAGGATCGGAGTGCCCTCGCCCAGCTCGTGGTAGTGGGTCAGTTCGCCCTCGGCGGTCTCAAGCCACTTGTCCTCGAGGCCGAAGAAGGCATCGGTCGTGTAATCAGGAATCTGGATGGTCATCTTTTGCTTGCTCCTTATTTGAACCTATGAGGCGAGGGCGTGGGCGCCGTCGGTCGCTGCTGTATCGGTGGCCGTTGCCCCGGGAATGAAGGACATGGACGTCAGGACCGCCTCGAGGGTGCGCCCGGCGTTCTGGGCCAGGCAGGCGCCGGCAATGAAGCGGTCCGGCCGGATGAACAGCACCGGGGTGGGTCGGTCGTCGAACCACTTCTTGAGCTTGCCCGTCACGTCGCCGACAACAATGACGTCCTTCGGATATTCGGCCTCCGCCCAGCCGCGCTGGGTTTCCGGAACGACGGCGGTGAAGGTCGCCCCGAGCGCCTCGAGCTTGGCCAGCTCCTCGGCGGAGAACATACCCTTCGGGTTATTGCCCCAGGCGAGCACGGTCCACCACTTGCCCATGGCATCGTCCAAGGGCAGATTGACGGCGTCTTTGGTGTTCACCCGCGGCTGGATGAACTGGACGCCCACCGGGGAAGTACGGTTGTTGGCGGTCAGCGTCGGGATGAGCCGGCTGGTCAGCCTGGCGGCGGCCTTGCCGGGGGTGGACTCGGTTGGATCCACCACCACACCTTCGGCGTAGCGCGGCATCGGCTTGAACCGCATGTCGGAGAAGTAGGACTTCACCTGCGGGAACAGGTTCAGGGCGGCGGCGATGCTGTCGCGGGCGCCGACGACCACAGGGTTGGTCGGCTTGATGATGGCCCCGAGGGTAAGCGACAGGTCGATCATGGCCTTGGCATGGTCGCGCCGTTCCACATCGTAGGTATCCAGCAGGGCGTCGCTGGCCTGGCCGCGCAGGATGGTGGCCAGTTTCCACGCGAGGTTGGTGGCGTCACGCACGCCGGAGTTCCAACCCTGTCCCATCCACACGGGCATCAGGTGGGCGGCGTCGCCGGCGATGATCTGGCGGCCCTTGCGGAAGGAGCCGGCGATCCGGCCGTGGTGGGTGAAGACACGTTCTCGGATGACGTTCAGGCTGGCGGGATCCGGGACATGGTCCTGGAGCAGTTTGTGGATGAACTTCTTGTCGGTGACCTCTTCGTCCGTCTCATGGTCGAAGATCATGAATTCCCAGCGCCGGACAGCGTGCGCCAGGCCGATGGACACGTAGGGGCGCTTCGGGTCGGCGCCCAGGAAGACGTTGGGAGTGCCCAGCGGGTCGTTGTTCACGTCAACCACCAGCCAGCGGGTGGAGGGCGACTGGCCCTCGAAGCTGACGCCAAGGCGCTTGCGGGTGGGGGACTTGCCGCCTTCGCAACCGACCAGGTACTGGGCGCGGATGCGCTTGGTTTCGGTGGTGCCCGCGTTGTCGAACTCCACGGTGGCAATGAGGCCGTCGGCCGTTTCATCGACGCTTACGACCTTGTGGCTGAAGTGGACGCTGACGCTGGCGAACCGGGACAGTCCGTCACAGAGGGCCTGGTCCACCAAAGGCTGGACGAAGCCGTTCTTGCGCGGCCAGCCGAACTCGTCCGCCTTGGGCTCATTGGTCATGATGATCTTGCCGCGGCCGTTGACCAGGCGCATGATGTGCTGCGGTGTGGTGTGGGGCAGGACCTCTTCGGTCAGGCCGATGGTCTGGACTGAACGCAGGGACTCATCGTCGATCCCGACGCCGCGGGGGTAGTCGATCAGTTGCGGGAGTTGCTCCAGCAGCATAACGTCCCGGCCGTACATGCCCAGCAGGTTGGAGAGCATCAGTCCGACGGGGCCGGCGCCGACCACCAGGACCTCGGTTTCGGCGTCAACGGGGGCATTGAGGTCTGCGACGTTGTTCATGACTGCTTTCTGCATTCTTGAAGGGTTGGCCTTGTGTAGATATCGCACTTATTAAGGCGGTATTTGCACTTCAATGGCAAACATCACAGCATGGGCGCAGGGTATGTGTCAAACGCCACGGGGCGAGGTGGTGCAGGTGACGGAGGCCTGTGGCCAGGCCTCGGAGCCGGAGTGGTCAGGCCAAGCGGCTGGAGATTCGCTCGGCCGCGGCGATGATGGCCGGCCCGGCTCCCTCTGCGAGTTCCTTGCGGGTGGTGATCAGGTTGATGCAGGCAGGCACTTCCAATGCTTCACCCCGGATTGGAGCGGCAAGGCCGTACATGTTCGGCTCAACTTCTCCGTAGGTGATGGCGTAGCCCTTGGCGCGCGCCTCGCGCACGGCATCGGTGTCGGCGTCCGACGGCGGATACCAGGCCTGGATGGCATGCCCGGCCGCTCCGCGATCCACCGGATGCCGGCTGCCTTGGGCGAAGGAAACGTGATAGGCCGCCATTCGGGGTTCGACGACGGCAAGCGCCACCGCATCCGGACCCTCCTTGACCAGCAGGGACAGCGTGGACCGCAGCTCATTGGCCACGTCGCTCAGGACGGGAAGGGCCGCTGCGCGCATAGCCGAATAAGCCGCCGTCGAAAGCGTCAATAGTCCAGCTGACCCGCGGTAGCGGTTGTCCGCCGAGCGGTGGATCAGCTTCTCGTCGCTGAGCGTGTTCAGGACCCGGTAGGCAATAGTGCGGTGGACGCCGAGCCGGTCGGCGACCTCCTGGATCGTCAGGCCGTCACTGGCATCGGCGACCGCTTTGAGTGCCGCGAGGCCGCGGGCAAGGGTCTGGGAGCCGGCCGTGCGTGAAGCTGATTCGTTAGATGCCACACGGAACATCCTAGTGATCCCGATGCTCCGGGCGCGGACACCTGCCTTCAGTCAACAGACCGAACGTTCCGTTTTGACTTAACCGGTGATGCCCATCACCCTTATATCTGTTATCGCTCACATATGAGCGTTAGTTACACAAGCGCATTTCGCAGGCCGGACCTCACCGTCCTGCCAAAGCAACGGAGTTTCGATGACCCAGACACACAGCAACAGCGCGGGGCGCACCCCTGCCCGGACAGCTCAGGACGCTAAGGCCAGCCGCTTGGCGATGCTTTCCAGCTACGTCGGTTCGTCGTTGGAAATGTACGATTTCCTGCTCTACGGCACTGCCGCCAGCCTGGTCTTCCCGGCACTGTTCTTTACCGGCGTGGATCCGGCTCTGGCACTGGCGCTCTCCTATGTGACGCTGGCCGCCGGCTATGTCGCGCGGCCACTGGGCGGCATCATCTTCGGCCACTTCGGGGACCGGCTGGGGCGCAAGAAGATGCTGATCATCACCATGGCCATGATGGGCATCGTCTCCATCGCCGTGGGCCTGCTGCCCACCGCTGCGCAGATCGGTGTCGCCGCACCCATTGCGCTGGTCACCCTCCGCGTGATCCAGGGCATCGCGATGGGCGGCGAATGGGCCGGCGCGGCTTTGATGTCCATGGAGCATTCCGCGCCGACCCGGCGCGGCTTCGGAGCCTCCATCGCAGTCTCCGGCGGGCCCTCCGGCGCGGTGCTGGCCACCCTGGTGCTGGGCATGTTCGCCGCCCTGCCCGAAGAGGACTTCATGACCTGGGGCTGGCGCGTCCCGTTCCTGCTCTCGCTCGTCCTGCTCATCGTCGGCCTGTTCCTGCGCTACCGGGTGACTGAATCCCCGGACTTCGAGAAGGCCAAGGCCGAAGACAAGGGCCACGCGGGCGCGCCCCTCCTCGAGGTGCTGCGCCGCTACCCCAAGGCCGTGGCGCTGTCCGTTGTCGGCGGCCTGGCCCCGCTGTTCATGCAGTCCCTGCTGGCCACGTTCGCGCTGACCTACGCGGTCAACGTCGGCCACGAACGCTCCGACGCCCTGATGATGCTCACCATCGCGAACGCCCTCCACATCCTCACCATCCCGGCGGCGGCACTGCTGTCCGACAGGCTCGGCCGGCGCCCCGTCATGGTGGCCGGCGCCGCCGCCGGCATCATCGGCATCTGGCCGATGTTCGCCCTGATCGAGAACGGCTCCACATTCCTGCTGCTGGTCGGCTTCATCATCGGCAATCCGCTGGTCCAGGCCCTGATGTACGGTCCGATGGGCGCATGGATCGGCGAAATGTTCAGCACCCGCACCCGCTACACCGGCCTTTCGCTGTCCTACCAGCTCGCCACCACGCTCGGCGCCGGCTTCGCCCCGCTGATCGCCAGCTCGCTGCTGGCTGCCGGCGGCGGATCCACTACCTTGCTGGCGGTCTTCTTCGGCGCACTGTGCCTCATCAGCGGCATCGCCTTCCTGCGGGCCAAGGAAACCGGCGGCCGCCGCGCCGCCGCCGAAGCGGATTCAGCTGAGGCGGAACCGGCCGGGGTCCGCTAAGGGCAGGTTCCGCATCGCCCGCTTTTGGTGAGGGCCGCCGTCGGAATCACCGTGTCCGATGGCGGCCCTCACCGTTGCGTCTACCGGCCGGTCCGGTGCAGCACGGCACAGATAATATGGCGGAGTTTTCCGCTCACCGGGTTCGCGGCCGGCGGGTCCGGCGACAGGTCGAGGGCCACGCCGGCAGGCCTTGCTGGTCCAGGTAGCCGCGGAGGCGGCCGGAAACCCTGCCCCAGACATCACTGAGCGCCGCGTCCGGGCCCGGTTCCAGCCGGACTGTGAGGGCGGCCGGGGCGGTCTGCAGCACCTGGAAGCGGTGCACGCCCGGCGTCTCTTCCACCACCGTAGCCAGCGCCATCGGCAGCAACTCCACCCAGCCGGCGCCGGGACTTGGCAGCTTCAGGACGTCGTCGGTGCGTCCTTCGACCTCGACGGTGGGCAGGGGGCTGCCGCAGGGGCAGGGCTGCGCCCCGATCGTGATGCTGTCGCCGAGCTCGTAGCGGATGAGCGGCTGGACGAAATTCGCAAGGTTGGTCACCAGGGCTGACGCTGAGCGGCGGCCGGGCGGGACCGGCCGCCTTGCTTCATCGACGGGCTCCAGAATGTACCAGTCGGCATTGACGTGCTGTCGGCCCCGGCGGCACGGCAACGCCAGTGGCAGCGCCTCGGAGGCGCTGTACGTCTCCGTGAGCGGTGCACCGAAAGCCGCCTCGACGCGCTGACGCGTGCCGGGCAGTAGCGGTTCCCCGCCGCTGAAGACCAGTGCGGGACGGATCCGCAGGCATCCGGCCTCCTGCTCGGCCGCCAGGACACCGAACGCGCTCGCATAGGACGAAAGGATGGCCGGCCGGAACCCGTTCAGCTGCTCCACCAGCTGCGGCAGCGGGTCCAGGACGGACAGGAACCGGGCCTGTCGGCGGCGGGAGGCCCTGGCGCGAAGCCGGCGCTCGAACATGGTGGCGCTGAGGAAATGGCCGCCGGAAGCGAAGACTGCCGACAGCCGTCCGCCCCGGGCAAAGACCCTGACCCACGTGGCGGCGGGGACCGCGCGAAGGTAGCGGACCACCATCAGCCCATTCATGACGGCCAGGGCACTTCGGTCCTGCACCAGCAGCGTGGGGACGCCGGTGGAGCCCGACGTGGTGAAGACGGCGTAGCGGCCCAGGAAATCCGCGCCCAGATTACCCGGACCGGCCACGAAGGACCGCACGGCCGGCAAGGTGACCTCGGGATCGGTCACCCAGTCATCGAACCGGGCCATCAGCTGTTTCTTGTCCGTCGGCGGCAGCTGCTGCAGATCCGCGATGCCGGCCGGCAGGCCGTGGTACTGCTCACCGTAGAAACGGGAGCGGGAGCGGGCATAAGCGACCAGGGTCCGGAGGCGTTCGGCCTGCCGGAGGTGGATGGCCCCGGGCCCTGCCCGTACGGTGGCCCGGGCATCCCGGGCTACCCATGAGGCCGTGACATCATTCCGGGTGGTCACTGCACGAGTCTAACTTTGATCCCGGACAGTGAAAGGATCGGTCCATGGACATTCTGGGCAGCCGGATCCTGATCTGTCTCTCCGACCTGGCCCGCAGCCGGAGGTTCTACCGGGACCAGCTGGGTCTGGCGGTGTACCGCGAGTTCGGCAACCGCGCGGATCCGGGCGTGGTGTTCTTCCTGGGCGGCGGTTTCCTTGAAGTCTCCGGCTCCAGCGGCGGCGGCTCAGGCGGTGGCTCAGTCGGCAGCACCACCGAGGGCGCCGCCGGCGGCGCGGCCGTGTGGCTGCAGGTCCGGGATGTAGCGGCGGAGTACGAGCGGCTGCGGCAGGTCGGCGTGACCATTGTCCGGCCTCCCCGGCGGGAGCCGTGGGGCCTGCTGGAGATGTGGATCAGCGACCCGGACGGCCTGCGCATCGTGATCGGGGAAGTTCCGGCGGACCACCCGCTGCGCCGTGATCCGCGGTAGCCGGCGCCGCCGGCTACTCGTCGATCTGCTGGCGCAGGTAGTCCCGCAGAGACATCGGTTCCCTGCCGGTCAGGTCTCTGACCGCCGTCGTCACGCCGGCGAGTTCCCCGGCGGCGATGGCCGTGTAGGTGCTGACCCAGGCGTCCAGCTGCCAGTCCGGCGCGCCGTAGGCGGCCCGCGACTCGTAGGCCTCCGGCACCGACTCAGCATGGTAGCTGACCGCGGTTCCGCTTTCCTCGCCGATGATCCGCGCGGCCTCGGCCAGCGTGAGCGCCTCGGGTCCGGTCAGGCTGTAGGTCGCGTTAGCATGCGCGGCAGAATCCTGGAGTACGACGGCGGCCACGCGGGCTATATCTTCGCGGGTCACCGCCGCGACAGCGCCGTCGCCAGCGGGGCCGCGGATGACGCCGTCCTCGCCGGCCAGCGAGGGCAGGAAGTCGATGTAGAAGTTGTCCCGCAGGAAGGTGTAGGTCATCCCGCTGGCCTTGATATGTTCTTCGGTGGCGTAGTGGTCCCGGGCCAGCGTGAAAGTGGCGTCCGGGGCTGCTCCGTAAAAGGAGGTATAGACGATGTGCCGGACGCCGGCCTCGGCGGCTGCGTCGATGAAGGTGAAGTGCTGGGCCAGGCGGTCCTCCGACTCGGCGCCGGAGACCATGAACAGGACATCGGTGCCTTCCAGCGCAGACAGCGCCAGGGCCTTATCCGCGTAACTGAACCTCACCGGCGCCGCACCTTCGAGCTGCGGCGCCCGGCCGACATCGCGCACCAGCAGCCGCTGGGCAATCGAGGCATCGGCGAGCCGGCGGGCCAGCAGCCTGCCCAGGTAGCCGGTGGAGCCTGTGACGGCGAGTTCGGGCAGCGCGGTATTCACTGTGGACCTCCTTGGCTGAAGCATGGAGAACGGTACTGCCAGCCAGCCTACTGCCGTGCGCCCTGCCGATGTCAGTGCGGCATGCAAGGATGGTGTCGAACCGCAGGTCGACGATGGGACACTGATGGGATTGATTGCGCGCACGGCCAGAACAGCAGAAACGGCCAAAACAGCAGAAACCGCCAGCACGGCCGAAGCGGCCAGAGCGGCGGAAATACAGCAGGCTGAAGCCACAACCCGTGGTCTCTGGGCGGACGGGCTGGGCAGGGCCGGGGCACGCGCCGCGCAGGTCCTGCTGGTTCTGGCCCTGGTGTTCATCTCCGTCTACGCTCTGCTGCAGGTCCAGTTGGTGGTGATTCCGCTGCTGATTGCACTGATCATCGCCTCGGCGATGGCCCCGCTGATCCGGCTGCTGCGCCGGAACATGTCCGCCATGATGGCAGCCTGGGTCGCGTTCCTGGGCGTGGGAGTGGTCCTCGGCGGCGTGGTCACCGCGATCGTCTTCGCCGTGCGCAGCGAATGGGGTGAACTGGCTACTTCGGCCACCGAAGGCTTCGGCCAGCTGCAGAGCTTCATCGAAAACGGACCCATCCCGATCGACCAGCAGCAGATCAATGAGGCGGTCGACGCCGTCGTGAACTTCGTGACCAGCAGCCAGTTCCGTGCCGGCGCGCTGTCAGGCCTGTCGGCGGCCAGCCAGTTCCTGACCGGACTGGTCCTGCTGGCTGTGGTCCTGTTCTTTTTCCTCAAGGACGGAGACAGGATCTGGAGCTTCTTCCTGAGCTGGGTCAGCCCCCGGAACAAGCCGCGGTGGCGCCGGTCCGGAACCCGGACGGTGGAGGTGCTGGGCGGGTACATGCGGGGCACCGCCACCGTAGCCGCGGTGGATGCGATTGCCATCGGTACAGCCTTGCTGGTCCTGCAGGTGCCGCTCGCGCTGCCGCTGGCCGTCGTCGTATTCATCACCGGCTTCATTCCTATGGTGGGCGCGACGGTGGCCGGAATCCTGGCCGCGCTGGTGGCACTGGTGGCGAACGGGCCTGTGATCGCGCTGATCGTTGTCGCCGTCGTCGTCGTGGTGAACCAGCTGGAGGGCAACTTCCTGCAGCCGGTGCTGATGGGACGTTCACTGAGCCTGCACGGTCTGGTGATCCTGCTGGCCCTGACCGCGGGCACCGTCCTGGGCGGGATCGTGGGGGCGATCCTGGCCGTGCCGTTCACGGCGGTGGCTTGGGCGATCGTCCAGGTCTGGACGGGCCGGGAAACGCCGGAGGAGAAACGGTCCGGCCGGCTCCCCGAGGCGGCGCCGGCGGAGGCGGATGGAGCACAGGCCGGATAGCCGGGTGCGAGTTCACCGGAAGTTTGCCCTTCGTCGTCCATTTTGGACTAGCGTGGGCTAAGTGGCAGGGCGGTTTGTTGCACTGGGCGATTCATTCACGGAGGGCGTAGGTGACTGGGAACCGCGCCTGCCCAACGGCGTGCGCGGCTGGGCGGACCGGGTGGCCAAGCAGCTGAGCCGGCAGGATCCGGACTGGGAGTACGCCAATCTGGCGATCCGCAGCAAACGGCTGCACCAGATCATCGAAGACCAGCTTGAACCGGCGATTGCGATGAAGCCTACGCTGGTCAGCCTCTATGCCGGCGGCAACGACATCCTCGAATTCCGCAAGGACTTGGACGGCCTGATGGACCAGTACGAGGCCTTGGTGGCCCGGCTGGCGGAAACCGGTGCGCAGCTGCTGCTGTTCACCGGCTACGACGTGCAGTTGCATCCGATGCTGGAGCCGATGAAGCGCCGCAACTGGCGGTACAACGAGGCCGTGCGCCGGATCGCCCGCAAGTACGACGCGCTGCTGGTGGACTTCTGGTGTTTCGACGCCTACCACGATCCGCGCATGTGGGACGCGGACCGGCTGCACATGTCCAAGGCCGGGCACAAGTACATGGCCGCGCAGGTGCTGCGCGTCCTTGGCGTGGACCACAAGATCAAGCTCAAACCCTTTGAACCCTGGGACACCAAGCGGACGGTCCGGCAGTGGGCGGCCATGGAGCGCGAATGGATGCGCGAATGGGTGCTGCCGATGTTCGGCCGGCGGATCCGCGGCATTACGCTCGGGGACACGCTCAGCCCGCGCTGGCCGGTGCCGATCAAGCCGGCTGACGGGCTCAAGACGCTGGCCCGGGAGCGCCTGCTGGACGCGGCGGAGGCCCGGGAACCCTGAGAGTTCCCGGGCCTCCGGGGTGCTTCACGGTACTGCCGAGGTTACTTCGCCGCGGCGAAGTACTCCTTGGCGGCGGTCTTGTCCGAGGAGACCTCGGCCGCGTGCTCGGCACGGCGGGCCTGGTGCAGCGGCGTCTTGCGGACGAACCAGTAGAAGGCACCCAGGCCAACGAACCAGAGCGGGGTAACCAGCAGGGCCTGCAGCGTATCCGCTTCTTGGGTCAGGGCCCAGAGCAGGAAGCCGAAGAAGGCAAGCACCACGTAGCACATCGCGACACCGCCGGGCATCTTGAACTTGGAGGCCGCATGCAGGTGCGGGCGGCGCTTCCGGTAGACGATGTAGCTGACCAGGATGATGGTCCAGACGAACATGAACAGCAGCGCGGAGATCGTGGTGACCACGGTGAAGGCCTCGATGATGGACTTGCCCGCGTAGAGCAGCACGACGCCGGCCAGCAGGAAGGAGCAGGAGAAGACCAGTGCGTTAGCGGGGACCCGGCGGCGGTTCAGCTGGCCGAAGCGGCGGGGCGCATCGCCGTCGTGCGCCAGGCCGAACACCATGCGGGAGGTGGAGTAAATGCCGGAGTTGGCCGAGGAGGTGGCGGAGGTCAGCACGACGAAGTTGATCACGCCGGCGGCGATGGCCAGGCCGGCCAGTGTGAACATGGTGACGAAGGGGCTCTTGTCCGCGGTGATCTCGCGCCACGGGGTCACGGAGATGATTACCGTCAGGGCGACCACGTAGAACAGCATCACGCGGATCGGGATGGAGTTGACCGCGCGCGGCAGGTTCTTCTCCGGGTCCTTGGTCTCGGCGGCGGCCGTGCCGACCAGTTCGATGCCTACGAAGGCGAACACGGCGATCTGGAAGCCGGCGACGAAGCCCATCGGGCCGGTCGGGAACATGCCGCCGTCGTTCCACAGGTTGGCGAAGGAGGCGGAGTTGCCGTCCGGGGAGGTGAAGTTGGTGAAGACCATGACCAGGCCGACGACGATCAGCGTCACGATGGCGACGATCTTGATCAGGGCGAACCAGAATTCGGTTTCACCGAAGGCCTTCACGGTAGGCAGGTTCAGCGCGAGCAGCACCACGATTGCGGCCAGCGCCGGGATCCACAGCGGCGCGTCGCCCCACCAGAAGGTGACGTAGCCGGCAATGGCGATCACGTCCGCGATGCCGGTGACGATCCAGCAGAACCAGTACGTCCAGCCGGTGAAGAACCCGGCCCAGGGCCCCAGCAGGTCGCCCGCGAAGTCGCTGAAGGACTTGTACTTGAGGTTGGAGAGCAGCAGCTCGCCCATCGCCCGCATGACGAAGAAGAGCATGAAGCCGATGATCATGTAAACGAAGATGACCGACGGACCGGCCAGCGAGATGGTCTTGCCGGAACCCATAAACAGGCCGGTGCCAATGGCGCCGCCGATGGCCAGCAGCTGGATGTGGCGGTTGGAGAGGGAACGGGAAAGATGCGCTTCCTCGGAATGGGCGACGCCGGCGCCGACAGGGGCGGCGTCCGGGGCCTTGGTGGTTTCAGACATGGTGGTCCTTTGGCTGGTGACGGGTTGTGCCGGCACGGTGGCCACAACGGTGTGGCCGATGTGCGGTTGAGGTGCGCACTGGGCGCTGGAGTTCGCCGGACGCAGCTGTGCTGCCCGGGCGGGAAAGGCTAGGCGCGGGGCATTGCTGTTAGCGATCGGCTAGGTGCCGATGGCCGGTGGATGCCCGGCGGGCAGGAGAAGGATCGGGGAGCAGCGACTGCGGGCCGTCATGAGGAACTCCGGTGGTCAGCGGCGCACGGGTGCGCCGCAGTGGATTGGGTTCCTCCCCGCTCTGTCATGGACCTGAGAGTTTCCGCGCAACTGCGGTGCGCTTGCCCCGTCGGTGGGCCGGCTGACAGCCGGCCGCTTTCCAGAGGTGCCTATCCGCGGCGGTACAGGGGCCTGAGAGATTCCTGGGGAGGAGTTGCTCCTACGGCGCCTGCTGATCGATTGGTGGAATCGGCAGGACTCTCCCGCGGCGGATCAGAGGCATATTCAGTTGGATTGCGGATCACCTGAGTGACCCGAGTCACAACTGTACCGGAACTGCCGGGGCATGGGCAAGCGGAGTTTTTGGGACTACGCTCGAAGGACAGTCTCGGCATCCATCGCGCGGGAAATCGGGTGCAACATGGAGAACATGGTGGAGAAGAGGAATCCTCCGGCCTCGTTCGGCGGGAAATCCTTGCTGCGGTGGCAGCGCTGGGCGCTCGGACTGCTTGGCCTGGCGCTGACCGTCCCCGGACTGGCCGGCGTCTTCATGCCCGGGACCAACGTGGGCGGCGTGCCCCTGCTGATCGCAGCGGGCGCGGTGCTGCTCTACATTGCGGTCTCCGGCCAGCAAGTGCTGGCCATCGGCGCGGATGCGCTGGCGCTTTCGCCGCTGCAGATTAAGAGGATGTTCGTCCAGCAGGTAGTCGACGACGTCCGGAACCAGCCGCTGTCCCTGGTGCGCGACGCCGTCGGATCCGCCCGCGGCGACGGCCTGGCCGTCGACATCCCGCCGGAGGTGGACCAGACCCTGCTCGCCTACGAGCGCCTGGACCGGCTGGGCCGCAGGCACGGCTTCCGCGTTGACCAGCCGGACCGCCCGGAGCAGCAGGGCGCGGATCTGCTGATCACCAGGCTCGACGGCGGCCGGTTGCCGGTGGAGGTGAAGTTCCACCATGCCGCGTCCGGGCCGGTGGTGCACAGCGCCATCCGGCAGGCTGAGTCGATCGGGGCCAAAGAGGCGCTGATCATCCTCAATTCCGAGCCGCCGGAAGGCCTGCTGCCCGCAGGAGTGGAAGTGGTCAACGGAACGGTCGACCGGGACGCGTTCGAAGCTGCCGCCACCGGGGCGCTGGTGCGGCTGGGCGTGATCCGGGACGACGTGCGGCCCGTCGTCGTCAACGCCCGGCCAAGCCGTCCCTGATAATCCGCAGTGCCTCCATGGCCGCGTCCAGGTCGGGTGTGGCAGTGCCGATGGCATCGCGGAGCAGGCGGGCGCGTGCCCGGCGGAATGCCGCCATGTTCCGCAGCGCCAGTTCGGTGGCAAAGAGCTCGATGCAGCGCGCATCCGAGGGGCTTGGGCGTTTGTCGGTGAACCCCTTGCGGGCCAGTGAGTTCAAGGTGTTGCTCAGATTGCTCCGCTGCATGCGGGTCCGTGCGGCCAGAGCGGCCGGATGGATGCCCGGCTCGGCGGCGATATGCCGCATGACGGTGGCTTCGGCCGGCGTCAGGGGGGTGGCTCCCGAAATCTCCTCAGCCCTGGCGCGTAGTTCCCGGGCCAGATCGAAGATGAGGTTGACCAGATCGGCTTTGTCGTCGTCGTCATGCGCTGCATCTGGTGTGGAATGCTGGACGCTCACTCTTGGAAGCATACGCGGAATATGGAAAAGTAGTTATGTCTCAATAATTACTTTTGCATAGTCGGAAGGCGGCGCGCCTTGGCCCTTGCCACTGGATCTGCCACAAGGACAGGCAAGCCGATCACCACGCCTCTGCTGCTGGTACTGGCGCTGCTGTCCGCCACCGGGCCCTTTGCCACAGACCTCTACTTGCCGGCATTCCCGCTGATCAAGACGGACCTGGCCACGGATGCCACGGGGGTCCAGCTGACCCTGACCGCCTTCATGGTCGGCATTGCATTCGGGCAGCTCTGCTTTGGGACGCTCTCGGACCGCTTTGGCCGGGTGCGGCCGCTGATCATCGGCTCCGCGGTATGCGTGCTGGCCTCCATTGGCGCGGCGGTGGCTCCGACCCTTTCCCTGCTCGTGGCGGCGCGCTTGGTGCAGGGCTTCAGCGCCGCGGCCGGCGTGGTCATAGCCCGCGCCGTCGTCTCCGACCTCGCCGCCGGCGCCGCCTCCGCCCGGATCTTCAGCCTCATGATGACGGTCAGCGGCATCGCCCCGGTCATCGCGCCGTTCGTTGGCAGCCTGCTGGTCGAATCGCTGGGCTGGCGCGGGGTGCTGTGGACGCTCGCGGGCCTGTTCTTACTGATGCTGGCCGGCATTCTGGCCGGAGTACGTGAAACACACCCGCCGCACCGGCGCGGAACCGGAACCGGCCTTGGGCCGCTGCTGCGCGTGTTCAGGGAACGGCGGTTCGTCGGCTACGTGCTGCTGTTCGCCTGCAGCTTTGGGGTGTTGATGAGCTATATCTCGTCCTCGCCGTTCGTCTACCAGACCATGATGGGGCTGAGCCCGGTGCAGTACGGGATCATGTTCGGCGTCAACGCATTCGGGCTCATCACCTGCGGCGCCATCTCCGCCCGGCTGGCCCACCGGGTCGGGCCGCGGCGCATGGTCCGTGCCGCGGTTCCCACGATGCTGGGAATGGCCCTCGCGCTGCTGATCATGGTCCTGGTGGACGCTCCGCCGCTGCTGTTCGCCATTCCGATCTTCTGCGCCGTCGCCAGCATCGGCTTCATCATGGGCAACACCACCAGCCTGGCGCTTGCCGAGGTGCGCCATGTCGCCGGCAGCGGCTCGGCCGCCTTGGGCGGAACGCAGTTCCTGTTCGGGGCGCTTGTGTCTCCGCTGGTGGGACTGGCTGGGGACCACTCCGCGCTGCCGCTGGCCCTGGTCATGGTGGCTTCCGCCTCCCTGGCCCTGGCCGCGCTCATATGCACGCGCGACCGCACAAAATTCCTCCGCTAGGGCTGCCGGCGCTCCCGGGGCGTTGGACGCGCAGCCACCGGTAGCCGTAGGCGTCCAAGGCCAGGTCCGCCGACCCATCCGGTTTGAGCTCGGTCCTGCCGTCCTGGAGCAGATCCACTAGGACGGTGCCCGCGGCGGGCGGGTTGCCGGCGTCGTCCGTTAAGGCCAGCGGCACGGTCAGCGCTTCTCCGCCCAGATTGTGCAGTGCGACGATGCTGAAGGATTTCCAACTGCAGCGGTGCGCGAGCACCTGCCGGGCCGGCTGCTCCAGCAGTTCGAAGCGGCCCCAGCCCAGCTCGGGGCACTCGCGGTAGCGGCGGATGAGCAGCTGCATGAACGTCAGCAGCGAGTCCGGATCGCGTTTGGCATCGGCAACGTTCACATGCTCCGGGCCGTAGCCGCCTCCGACCACGGGGGAGACCAAGTGTCGCGCGCCGGCGGTGGAGAAGCCGCCGTTCTCCTCGCCGGTCCACTGCATCGGGGTCCGGACCGCCATCCTGCCGTCGGCCTCGAGGTCCTCGCCCATGCCGATCTCCTCGCCGTAGTAGAGCACCGGAGTGCCGGCAGCGAGAACAGCAGCGAGTAGACCATCCGGATGCGGCGGGGGTCGCCGTCGAGCATGGGCGGCAGGCAGCGCTTGAGGCCGCGGCCGAAGACCTGGCCGAACGCGGCGAAGACCTCCCGGCGTTCGTCCTCGGTGAGCTTGTCCGGTGTGAGTTCGTCGTGATTGCGCACGAACGTGGCCCGCTGGGACGACGTGTCCAGCGTCGGGCGGCCGGTCAGCGCCTTGGCGAGGGGGCCGGCGTCGGACCTGGCCAGGGAGAGGTAAAGGTTCTGCATGGCGATGAAATCGAACATCATGGTGAGTTCGTCGCTGTCCTTGCCGCCGAAGAATTTCACCTGTTCCTTGAACGGCAGGTTCACCTCACCCAGCAGGATCGCGTCGCCTTGCGGCGGCCCAGGAAGCTGCGCAGCGCGCGCAGGTAGGCGTGCGGGTCGGCGAATTCCTCCAGCGCGGTGCCGTCCTGGCCGGTGGTGGCCAGGAAATACGGGACCGCGTCCGCGCGGAAGCCGTCCAGACCCACCTGCAGCCAGTAGTCCATGGCCTTGGCGACCTCGTCCTGCACCTTCGGGTTGGCGACGTTCAGGTCCGACTGGTGCTGTAGAAGTGGTGCAGGTACCACTCCCCGGTTTTCTCATCGAGGGTCCAGATGGAGTCCTCCTGGTCCGGGAAGACCACGTCGGATAGAAGGGCATCAGCCAGAGGCAGGTGACGCCCAGGTCCGCCAGATAGTCCACGCGCTCGGCCAGCCCGGTGATGTCCCCCGATGCCGTCGCCGTCGGAATCGAAGAAGGTCTCCACATGCAGGCAATAGACGACCGCGTTCTTCCACCACAGGTCCGAGGTGTCCGTGAGCCGCATGCCCCCGTGTCTAGCACGCCGGCGGCGGGGCGGGCAAGGGTGGGAACGTCCGAGGGCGGCGCGCGGCCTGCCGCGTTGCCCGTCACTCCTGGGCGGCGATATCGTGAAAGCACCCAGCCCGTTCGAGGTGACCATATGGCCGTGAATTGTCCCGCTGACAACTATCCCGCCGGTACTTATCCCGTGCGGGTGGTGGCGTCCCCGGCACCCGGTCCCAACCAGTGGCTGTGGCTGGTGAAATGGCTGCTGGTGATTCCGCACCTGGTGGTGCTGCTGCTCCTGTGGCTGGGGTTCGCCGTTGTCACGGTCATCGCCTTCTTCGCCATCCTCTTCACGGCGCACTATCCGCGGCCGCTGTTCGACTTCAGTGTGGGCGTGCTGCGCTGGCACTGGCGGGTGGCGTACTACTCTTACGGCGTGCTGGGCACCGACCGGTACCCGCCCTTCACTCTGGCCGAGGTCCCGGACTATCCCGCGCATTTCGACGTCGACTATCCGGAGCGGATCTCGCGCGGGCTGGTGCTGGTCAAGTGGTGGCTGCTGGCCATTCCGCACTATCTGGTCCTCGGCGCCGTCTACGCCACCGGAGCCTGGGCAGCGGGGGCGTGGAACCGCGGCGACTGGATGGGCGGCACCGGCGTGGGCAGCGACTGGACGGGTGATGGCTGGCTGGGCGATGGCTGGACGGGCGTCCGCGGCGGCCTCTCGCTGGTCGGAGCGCTGGTCCTGATCGCGGCGGTCTGGTTGCTGTTCACCGCTGTCTATCCGAAAGGCATCTATGACTTCCTGTTGGGACTGCACCGCTGGGCGCTGCGCGTGGCCGGATACGCGGCGCTGATGACCGACCGGTACCCGCCGTTCCGCCTCGACCAGGGTCCGGAGGAACCTGCCAGGTACGACGGCGGTACGCCTCCGGGTGCCGCACCGCCGGCGGCTACCGGGCCGTGGACGCCAGGCTGGGTGGCCGCGCTGGTGCTCTCCGTCCTGCTGGCCCTGGGCGGGCTGGCCGCTGCAGGTGCCGGCGCCGGCGCGCTCGCCGTGGACAGCAGCCAGCGCCAGGGTGGCTTCCTGACATCCGACAGGGTCTCCGTTTCGTCAGCGGGACACGCGATTGTGTTCGACGAGATCCGGATCCAGACGAATGGCCGGGATGACAGCCTCACCGGTCTTGTCGGGCAGCTCCGGCTGCGTGTTTCGGCAGCGGATCCTCAGCAGGAGCTGTTCGTCGGCCTGGCGCCCCGGGACGAGGTCACGGCGTACCTGGATGATGTGGCCCGGGCGCGGGTTGTTGACACTTCAGGAGACGGCACGGATGTCCAGGAACTGCCGGGCTCCCGAGCGCCCGGCCCGCCGGCCACGGAGACGTTCTGGGACAGCCGGACCAGCGGCACCGGAACACAGCAGCTGCAGTGGACGCCGGCCAGCGGCGACTGGGCGCTGGTGGTGATGAACGCGGATGCCTCACCCGGGGTGACGGTCACCGGCGACGTCGGCGTGCTGCTGCCGTGGCTGCCGGTCCTGGGCGTCGTGCTGTTGGTGGCCGGCGGGGTCGCGCTGGTGTTGGGCGCCGCCGCCGTCGTCGTGATCTGCGTGGCCGTTAACCGGAGGAAGGCGCAGGCCTAGCGGAGCTGGCTGACCAGACCCGCGACGGCGGCCGCCAAGACCAGTCCGATCAGGACCCAGCGCCGGCTGCGGAGCGCAAAGGCCGCGTACCTGTTCCGGCTGCGCACCTTGCTGTCCGCCGCCCGGCGTTTCCCGGTTCCGTTGTCCTTGGCTGCCACGGCATCTTCCTTCCGCTTTGCGGTCCTGCCTGACAAGCCTAGCGCGTCGCAGGTCAGCGGAACTCCGGCAGCACCTTTTCCGCGAAGGCCTCGATGAACGGCTTCTGCTCCTGCCCGACGAAGTGCAGGTAAAGCTCGTCGAAGCCCAGGTTGAGGTATTCGTGCAGCCAGTGCGCGTGCCGCGTGAGGTCATGCGAGACCAAGGTTGCCTCCCGCACCTGTTCCGGGCCCACATGCTGTCCGGCGGCGTCGAAATGAGCCACGGTGGGAAGGTCCGAGGACACGGGCGGCGGGAAAACATTGGTCCGCCACTGGTCATGTGCGATCGCCATCGCCTCGGTGTTCGTGGGCGCCCAGGAGAGGTGGATCTGCAGGATAGCCTTGCCGCGTCCGCCGTTCCCGCGATAGGCATCGAGCATGTCCCGAAGATGCTCTTGCGGCTGGTTGACCGTAATCAGGCCGTCCGCCCAGTTGGCGGAGCGCGCGGCGGTTTCAACACTGAGGGCCGGCGCTATCAGCGGAGGTTTGGTGTCCGGCACGTCCCACAGGCGCGCGCCGTACACGGTGACTCTGCCGCGGTGGCTGACCTCCTCGCCGTCGAGCAACCTGCGGATAATGTCCACGGATTCCTCCAGCCGGAGCTGGCGGTCCTCCTTGTCCGGCCACGGATCCCCCGTGATGTGCTCATTCAAATTTTCGCCGCTGCCGACGGCCAGCCAGAACCGGTCGGGAAACATGGAGGAAAGGGTGCCTGCGGCCTGGGCGATGATCGCCGGGTGGTAGCGCTGGCCGGGAGCATTGACGACGCCGAAAGGCAGCTTGGTGGTGGCCAGCGCGGCTCCCAGCCAGGCCCAGGCAAAACCGGAATGGCCCTGCCGCTGCGACCAGGGCTCGAAGTGGTCCGAGCACATGGCGGCCTGGAAGCCGGCCTGCTCGGCGAGCTGCACATCGGCCAGCAGCTGGCCCGGCGGGATCTGTTCGTGGGAGGCGTGGAATCCGATGACGGCCATGGCTATGTGTCTAGCACGCGCGGCAGGGGCTGTCGAGGGTCCGGCAACTCCGGCAACGGGGCCTGGCTTACCATGGAGGGACTATGAAACATATGCGCAAACTGCAGATGCCCCTGGTCTGGCTGCTCATTATCGGCATGGTGGCCAGCGTCGGCGCGGGGCTGCTGAACGTCCTGTAGCTGCCGCAGCTTCTTCTTGGCAGCCGGAGCCGCGAACCATCTCCCACGCAAAAAAGTGATTGCACTGATAGCAGTGCAATCACTTTTTACGCAGCGGTACAGATTGCTGAAAGGTCAGCCGCTAGCAGGGGCGCCAGGTTTTGCCGCCGGGCGCATAGCAGCGAGGCCCGGTGTAGCCGGGATACGGATTGGCCGGCGCCGGATCGGGAGCAACGTAGGGCGCAGGTCTGGGCGCAGGTGCGGGAGCCGGCGCCGGTGCTGGCGGGATGTAGGGCTTAGGTGCGGGAGCCAGCGGAAGATTCCTGATGCGTTCGGCTTCCGCGGCCGCCGCCTGCTGGGCAGCAATGCGTTCGGCCTCTACCCGTTCGGCTTCGGCACGCTTTGCGGCTTCCACCCGTTCCGCCTCTGCCGCCCGTTCCGCTTCAGCCTGGGCTGCGGCCGCGGCTTCTGCCTCGACCGCCGTCAGGCGCGTGACCTCCGCGTTGACCTCGCTTTCCCGAGCTTTTGCCTTCGAGATGGCATCGCCCATGCTGGAGATCTTGGTGGCAGCGGCTGTCGCGGCAAGCGCGCCCCACACAAATTTCTCGCTGGCCTTCACCGGTGCCTTGGCAGCCGACTCGAGCACTTGGGCTGCGGTGATCGCGGCCGCGAGTGCTGCTGCGGTGGCCGCGCCTGCGGCTGCTGTGGTTCCCACGGGGGCCGTTGTGGCTGCTTCCAGAGCGCTGATCACCGCGGCCACCTGGCCGGGTGCAGTACAGCTTATGGTTTCGTCGTACAGCCCAATCTGGGCGGTGACCGCTTCGGCATGCGCAGCTTCAACTTCGGGCAGGAACCTGTCATTGCCGTCGAAGACGGCCGGAACGCCCAGGCCCTGCCGCGCGATCTCGGCGTTAATGAGGGTGCCCTGCTCAGTGAAGACGGCCGCCAGCGTCCGGCCGTACTGGTCGGTGCGCTGGTCGTCGAACGCCAGCTTCACCTTCGTTCCCGGCGGCAGGGTTCCCTCGAGGTATTCGGTCGCTTCCGGCCCAAGGCACTGGACGGGTTCGTCGGGATCCTTGGTCTCCGGCGTATCGATGTTCAGCAGCCGGATCGTTTCCACAGTGGAGTTGTAGCTGATCTCGAGCGTGTCGCCGTCGATGATCCTGGTGACCGTGCCGTCCTTGGCCTCGGCTTCCGCACCCGTCCCGCAGGATGCGACGGTCAGCGCGACTATGGCGCTCATCGTGATCCATGCCCTGCGGGTCTTCGAACGGCGGCGCGGATTGGCCGGCGACGGATTGTGCGCCCCGGCATCAGTGATATTCATGAATTCCCCAACTGAACTGCAAGCTAATGTGGTGTGGCCCGCACCAGCGTACGGGCCACACACGACATTATTGCCCGGGTCATCCGAATGAATGAATCGGGGGACCGGCAGCAGCTGTCAGTGCGGGCGGACTACTGCCCTGCAGGCACCTTGGTCCAGCTCAGGACTTCCGCATCCTTGGCGGCCTGGCCGTTCGGGCTGACGGTGACCTTGAGCCAGTTGTCGGCATTGGCGGAACCGTCCACCGTGACGCGGGTCAGGTTGTCCGCGCTCCGGTCCAGTCCGTAGAAGTCCAGCCACTTGGAGCCCTCGGCCAGCGGCTTGTCCTCGTTGTAGACATGGCTGTCGCCGTCGAACAGGTAGACCGGTCCGTCGAAGCGGTTAGCTTCCTCGAGGAGGGTTTCCACAATCGGCGTAAAGGCGCTGTAATTGGCCGGATCGGGGTTGGCCACGGTGGGATCGAACATGTCCGCCTGGGTCAGAACGACGACGGCACGGCTGTTCCGCTGGCGGGCGTCGCCGAAGGTCTCCCGCAGCTGCTGGACCGCGGCCTCCGTGCGTGCTTCGGCTTCGGCCGCCTGCTCTTCGGTTGCGGCGGTGTTGCCCGTCCAGGGCGCCGTGGAGTTGTTGCTTCCCACGACGTGCACCGCGGTGAAGGCGATGCGCTGTTTGTCGAAGTCGACGTTCTCCGGGAAGCCGAGCCCCGCCTGGGAGTCGACGGGCATGTTCTGTCCCAGCGTCTTGCCGGGTTCGGCGAAGAACACCTCTCGGATCTTGTCCAGACGCTCCAGCGGGTTGTAGCCGCCGTTGTTGGGGCGGTGGCAGTCGGTCCACTCGTTGTCGCCGGGCGTGTAGACCAACGGGTGCTCCAGGGTATCGAAATCCGCCTTGATCCGGTGGAAGTATTCATCGGTGCACTCGGTGGAGCCGCTCTTGATGTCGCCGACGTGCGCGATGAACGCCAGGCCGTCGTCGGCGTTGAGGCTGTCGATGTAGGACGGGAAGGCCTCCACGGCGGCAGCGCCGTAGGGGACGTCACCGATCACGGCGAAGCTGAGGGCGTGGTCCCGGACTGGATCTTCTGCGGCCTGGACGGGAGCCGCGGCCATGCTTGTCGCCAGTACCGCGGCTCCGATCAGAGCCGCAGCTGAAACTGCTGCTGGTTTGCGCCGTGCGCGCATGCTGTCTCCTCGAGGGGGAAGGGGTGGTAACAACGTGACGTTAGGAGCCGAAGGCGACGGGAATCGGACCATCAGGCGAACAGCAGGGGAACGGCGCCGGCGGGCATAGACTTTCCTCATCACTTGCTGCACCTTGTCCGCACTCCCAGGAATCTTGAGGCCATGACCGTGTCCGACAACACCGGTACCCCTGCGTCCGGACCGGCGACGGCCGGCGCTGCCGCGGAACCGACCATTAACGTCCGCGCCCGCTGGATCACCGGCGTCGTCCTGGTGAACCTGGGCATCAATGCCGCGTTCTTCGCCCCGCTTCAGGTGCTGCTGGCGCAGCAGTCCCAGGCCTTCGACGCCGTCAACAAGGAGGCGGTCCTTGCCCTGGCCACCGGTTCCGGCGCGGCCGTTTCGCTGATCGCCAACCCGCTGTTCGGAGCGCTCAGCGACCGCACCGTCAGCCGGTTCGGCCGCCGGGTGCCGTGGATCGCCGCCGGAGCCGTCCTTGGCTTCGCGGCCCTGCTGGGACTCTCCGGAGCGCCCAACATTGCCGTCATGGTGCTGCTCTGGTGCTGTGTGCAGGCCGGCTGCAACGCAGCCTATGCGGCCCTTTTCGCGGCAATCCCGGACCGTGTTCCGCGACTGCAGCGCGGCCAGGTCGGTGGCCTGGCGGCTATGGGACAGACACTGGGCATCGTCTGCGGCGCGGTCATCGGCGCCATCGCCGGCGGATTCGTCGTCGGCTACATGATCTGCGCAGTGGCCCTGCTGGTCAGTGTGATTCCGTACCTTCTTCACAGCCAGGACGAGCCGCTGGACCGAACCGAGCGCGCACCGTTTTCGCTGCCTGCCTTCGCCCGAAGCTTCTGGATTTCACCGCGGCGCTACCCGGACTTCGGCTGGGCCTGGCTGACCCGGTTCCTGGTCAACCTGGGCACCAACATCGTCACGCTCTACCTCTTCTTTTTCCTGCAGGACGCAGTCGGGCATCCGGAGCCGGAAGTGGGAGTGCTGGTGCTGACCGGAATCTATGCGGCCATGGTCATGGTCACAGCCGTCATCGGGGGACCGCTGAGCGACCGGGCGGGCAAACGCAAACCGTTCGTCATCGGTTCCTCGGTGATCATCGCCACCGCTGCCCTGATCCTGGCCACCTTCCAGACCTTTCCTGCCGCGATTGTGGGTGCGGCCGTGCTCGGCATCGGCTACGGCGCGTACCTGGCGGTGGACTTCGCTCTGCTCACCGAGGTGCTGCCTTCCGGGCTGAGCCGCGGCAAGGACCTGGGCGTCATCAACATCGCCAATTCGCTGCCGCAGGTGGCGGCTCCGGTCCTCGCCGCGTTCATCGTCACCCGCTTCGATTACGGGATCCTCTTCGTCATCTCGGCCGTGATCGGCCTGCTCGGTGCCGTATTCGTCGTGAAGATCAAGGGCGTGGCCTAGCCATTCGCCCCAGCCCCGGTCGGGCTGCCGCCCTATCCTGTGACAGGAGAGCCCGCCCGCTGAACGGTTCTCCCCCTGATTCCTGCCCGTGCCCCGGAGCGGGAACTTGCTTCGGCTTCCCCGCTGTCGTTCCTGGTCCAAACCTTGATCGTTGCCCAGGCCACCGCGGTGAGAGGAACACCGAGAACGGCGCCGATTATGCCGCCCAGGATGGTGCCAGCTGTCAGCGCGATCAGGACTACCAGCGCATGTAGCTTGAGGGCCTGGCCCATCACCACAGGCTGCAGGAAATCGCCTTCCAGTTCCTGGACCAGAACCACCACACCCACCACAATGAGGGCATTGATCGGGCCGTTTGCCACCAGCGCCACGAGCGCCGCTAGAATACCCGCAATCGTGGCACCGATCAGTGGAATAAAGGCACCGATAAAGACGATCAGAGCCAGAGGCAGCGCGAGGGGAACCTGCAGGACGAGCAACGCGATTCCTATAACTATTGAATCTGCTGCGGCGACCGTCGCTGTTCCTCGCACATACCCGCCAAGGACAGCCATTGCCCGATTTCCGGAGAGCTCCATTCTGTTCCGTGTCCGTCGCGGGAACCACCGCAGCAGGAACCACCAAATTCGCTCTCCGTCTTTAAGGAAAAAGAAGAGGATCACGGCCATGAGCAAAAATCCGGTGAGGAACTCGGCCGCAATTGACAACCCGGACAAGGCACTCCGTCCCATAGCTTCACTGGTGACAAAGCCGATGACGGCCTGTAAAGCTGTATCGATCTGGCCCTGCTCAATCGGGATCGGACCTGATTGAATGAACTCCTGCAGTTGTTCCCAGCCGGCGCGTGCAGACGAGACCAGTTCATCCCACTCACTGCGTATGGCAAAGACAATGCCCGTCGTTACGCCACTGAACACGATCAGGATTGCAAGGAAGGTGGTGATCGTAGCCAGGGATCCCGGCCACCCGTGGCTGCGGAGGAAACGCACAACGGGACCAACTGCGGCTGCAAGGATCAATGCGACCAGCGCAGCTACGACCACTAACCGAATCTGTAACAACCCATAAACAGTCACGGTAACCGCAGCCAGAATCAGCAGGAACTGCCCTGAACGGGCTCCTGCCCTGCCGAACGTGTCTGCCCATACGCTACGTGCGGGCAGTCCACTTGCCGCCTGGAAATGACGTCTCATTCCGGACCCCTTCGTCACCGGCCCTGCCGGTCTTGAAATGCCCTTGAACCGGGTTTCCGATCCGATCCGACCGGGTTCTGAATATCGGCTCGTTAAAAGACTGAACGGACAACGCGATTGGGGGGACACGCTGTCCGTTCAGTGTGGGGGAGCCGGCGGTTACCGCGCGGTCTCCCGATTGCCGTCATCGACGCCGCCGTCGTCGAATCCGGCCCGGTCCACCCTGCGGTGGAAGCGCATACCGGCCAGCCCGCCGAGAACTGCGCCGGCCAGGGCGACCAGTGCAGCCACAGCGACGGCAATAATGCCGGCAGTGGTCATTTCCGGTGAGACGGGGATGTTGGCGCCCAGGTCTATCTGGCTGCCGATGACAGCGCCCAGTATGGTCAGCACGACGCCGGCCACGATGGCCCAGAGCCACACCGCCACACCTTGCCGGGCACCCTGGAAACGGGCCATCCGGCCAGCTACATAGCCGCCGCAGTAGTACGCGATCAGCAGGATGGCCAGGATGACGATGGCCCCGATGATTCCGGCCCCGGTCGGGTCCTGGGTCACTTGCTGGATCGCTTCGTTCGGATCGGTGTTGGTGGACGCACCGATGGCGCTGGCGATACCGGCCACGAGCGTGGTCAGCAGCACGGTCATGCCCATCGCGGTGACCCAGCCGAAGAACGCAGAGCCGATCTTGATGCCTCCGAACTGCTCACGTTCACGCGCAACGACCGATTTCCGGTCGAATGCTTCGCTGCGGCCGGCGGTGTCCCGGTCTCCGGCGGCAGCGCCGGCTGAACCGGCGGCTGGTCCCGGACGTTCAGCGGAAATGTCCGGTTCGGTATCCGCCCGGTGGCTGGCCCGGTGGGTGGTGTCCATGGCTTGGGTCTCGTCCCCGGTGCCTTCTTTGCGTCCGGTGTCTTCGCCCGGGCTGCCGGTGAACCCGCTGTCCGCGGTTTCGATCGGCGCCTCACGGTCCTTCGCGCCCTTGCCCATCAGCCGGGTGGGTGTGCGTTCGGCCTTGGCGCGCTCGGCAGCGCCGCGCGCATCCGGGCTGTCGTCCCGGCGTTGCCAGAAATGATGGCGGGGATGGCGGTCCCGGACATCTCGTCCATGGGTACGGTTACTCATCTCATTGCCTCCTGAAAACAGTGTGCCGACACGAAGTGCCGATATCGGCGATGCCGATACATCCCTGCTTTATAAGTAAGCTTACAATCTTGGAGCGCGGTGCGGAAGATGCCAGGCAACTGCTCTGGTATTCCTAGGGAAACCAGCCCGGGAGACTACCCCCAGAAAAGGTTGTATGGGTCCTCGTCCACTTCGTTGAACAGCTCGTCCAGGGAGCCCGCCTCGGGCAGGGGCTCATAAAGGTGGAAGCTGCCGTCGGCCGCGAAGTATAGACGCCAGCCCGTGTCCAGGCGCCGCAGCCGCGCCACCGGCAGCGCATCCCATTCCTCCACTGGGGCAGCGGGGGTGTCCTCCGGCAGCCGCCGTTCCACGATATCCGCGTCGCTGCCAGAGAACCGTGCCTCAAGGAAGACCTGGCCGCGGACGTCGGCGGAGAACTGTTCCGCCACCCACTCCGCAATGCGCGCGGCCTCTGCGGCGGGGATGGCACTGGATGTTTCCATGGCGGTCCTCAGCGGTCTGCAGGGTTGAGCTGCACGCTCAACACGGTGAGTTAAGTCTAGGGTGGGAGCATCGCCGAAAGGAGAAGGCATGGACGCTCAGATCGTTACCTCCATCATCTGCGGCCTGCTGCTGGCCGTGGGAGTCCTCGGAACCATCATTCCGGTGCTTCCCGGCTCGCTGCTCATCATCGCGGCCCTGCTGATCTGGGCACTGGTGCTGGCCAACCCCATCGGCTGGATCGTCTTCGGGATCGGAACCGTGCTGGCCGTCGTCGGAATGCTGGCCAGTGCCATGCTGACCGGGCGCCGGCTCCGGGAGCGGAAAATCCCCAACCATTCCATCGTGATCGGCCTGGTCTGCGGTGTAGCCGGCATGTTCCTGATCCCCGTGGTGGGCCTGATCCTCGGCTTCATGCTGGGGCTGTTCCTCAGCGAGTCCGCCCGCCAGCGGGACTTCAGCCACGCCCTCTCCTCCAGCTGGGCTGCACTGAAGGCCACCGGCGTCGGGATCCTGGTGGAGTTCACCTGTGCCTCACTGGCCGGCACCGCCTGGATCATCGGTGTCTGGATCCACTTCGCCACGCGCTGACAGTCTCCGCCCGGGAAGCGGCCACAGGCCCGGGCCTGCGGGCGCGCGGGATAAGGTGGGAGCTACGCACCGCCGCGACACGACCGGAAGGACCTCATGAGCCACGCCCCGATCACCATCACCGGCCACGCCCAGAAGGACGCATGGCGGGACAAGGTCATGCCGCCGGTGGAGCAGATCCGCGAAGGCGTTTGGTCCATCCCCATCCCGTTTCCGGGCAATCCCATGCGCTACACGCTCAGCTACCTGCTGGTGGGCGACGGGGATGCACTGCTGGTGGACCCGGGCTGGGAGAGCGACGGCGGCTGGCAGGCCCTGGAGGCAGGGCTGCGCCGGGCGGGACTTGGGATCACGGACCTGACCGGAATCGTGGCGACCCACTTCCATTCGGACCATCTGGGCATGGCAGCGCGCCTGCGGAAGGCGACCGGAGCCTGGGTGGCCATGGGCGAACACGAACGGCGCCGCCTGACGAACTCGGATGACACTGCGGCGGTCCTGGCTGCGGACCGGGCCCAGCTGAGTGCGTGGGGCGTGCCCGCGGAACGGCTGGCCGATATTGCTGTCAGTGACAGCAGCCTGGCCCACCTGCGCCGGCTCGCCGACCCGGACCTGCGGTTCACGGACAGCCAGCTGATTCCCACGGCCGGGCTGCAGCTGCGCGTCAGGACGACCCCGGGCCATTCGCCCGGCCACATCTGCCTGGTGGACGAATCCCGCGGGCTCATCCTCAGCGGAGACCATGTCCTGCCCCGCATCTCTCCGCATATTGCGCTGGAGATCCCGGGTCCGGCCAATCCGCTCGCGGACTACTACGACGCGCTGGAGCTGATCGGCTTCGAGGACGACATGGAGGTCTGCCCGGCCCACGAGTACCGCTTCATCGGCATGCGGCGTCGTGTTAACCAGCTGATCGAGCACAACCGGGCGCGGTCCGCGGAAGTCCTGCGCGTGGTGGCGGAGCAGAAGCCTGCCACGGTCTGGGACATCGCCCGCCACCTGACCTGGTCCCGCGGCTGGGACTCGCTGCAGGGCTTCTCGCTGCGGCTGGCGGTTTCCGAAACCGCCAGCCATGTGGTGTACCTGCGCTCGCAGGGGCACCCGATTGAGGTACCGGTGCAGGCGGCAACCGCTCCCATGTTCGACGACCCCGCCGCCGTCCCCGGACAACGCTGAGGTGCGGCGCGGAATCCGCGCCGCACTGCCCGGCACCGAGGCCTGGCCCGGCCTGACCGCCGCGGCCGGGGCAGTAGCCGCCGCATGGGCTGTCCACCTGGCCATGCCGCAGCTTCCGATGCTGACGGCGGCCGTGGTCCTGGGCATCCTCAGCGCCAACCTGCCCGGACTCAAGCCCCTGTCCCAGGCCGCGTGGCAGCCCGGTCTGGGCTACGCCGCGCGGCGGCTGATGCGCCTGGGCATCGTGCTGCTCGGGCTCAAGCTCAGCCTCCTGGATGTTGCCGCACTGGGATGGCAGGCACTGGCGGTGGTGGCCGGCGTCGTGCTCCTCACCTTCTTCGGCACCCTGGCGCTGGGCAAGGCGATGCGGCTGCCCGGGGGCCAGCCGCTGCTGGTGGCCGCCGGATTCGCCATCTGCGGCGCGTCCGCGATCGGCGCGCTGAGCGCCGTCACCCGCACCAGCCACCGGGACACCGTCACCCCGATCGCGCTGGTCACCCTCTGCGGAACGCTGGCCATCGCGGTGCTCCCGGCACTGCAGGCCCCGCTCGGCCTGGCGGATGAAGCCTTCGGTTACTGGGTCGGCGCGGGCGTGCATGACGTCGGCCAGGTGGTGGCCACCGCCCAGACCGCCGGTGCAGCGGCACTGGCTGCCGCCGTCGTCATCAAGCTCACGCGGGTGCTGATGCTCGCGCCGATGGTGACCGGCACCGCCCTGGTGCTGCGCCGGCGGCACCGCAGGCGGCAGAACGGGAACGACGCCGGCTCGCACCTCGAGCTGCCGCCGCTGCTGCCGCTGTTCGTTGCGGGGTTCCTGGCGATGATCGTGGTGCGCACGCTCGGAATCCTGCCCGACGGGGCGCTCGAGGCGGCGGCCGTGGCGCAGGATCTGCTGCTGGCGGCTGCGCTGTTCGGGTTGGGAGCCGCCGTCGATCTTCGCGCCCTGATCCTCAGCAGCGGGCGGGCGATCGGGCTGGCCTTTGCCGCCTGGGTGCTGGTCGCGGCGCTGGCCTACGGCGGCGTGCTGCTGCTCGGCTAGCCGGTCACGGCTGCCGCTGCCGCGGGGAGCGACCATTGGTCCCAGGGCCGGCGGCAGCCACCTGGGCGGCGTGGCAGACATGGGCAGTTCTCCCCATTCCGTGCCCACGCGCGGTGCCGCTAGCGTGCATGGTGGCAGTGGGGGCAGCGGAGGGGACGGAATGGTGGAATACAGGATCAGCGTGTCCGGAGTGCGCGGCGTACTGGACGAGGTTGCCGGCAACGGCCAGGCCCTTGACGACGCCGGCACCGGGACCGCCGCTGCCGGCGACGCCTTGGACACGGCGCTGGGAAACGCGGATACGGTGGCAGCGGCGCTGGCTGGTTTCCTGGCGGAGCGCGCTGACGTGCCCCGCCTCCTCTCCGGCAGGCTCTATGCCTCCTGCGCCGCCGTGGCCGATGCCACCGCCGCTTTCGCCGCCGGGGACCAGGAAATGAGCCGGAATGCGGAAGCCGCCCTGGCAGTCTCCGCCCCCGGTGTCCTGCGCGCAGCCGCCGGACCGCTGAAATTCTCGGTGGGTGGACCGTGATCCGCGAGGTTCCGGAAGTCACCACGGACTTCGGGCAGCTTCGTGACCACGCCGGCGAGCTGCGCCACCGGGCCGCAGCCGTGGCGGCCGCCGTCGAAGAGGCCGACGGCGGGTGGGCGGCTCTGGCGGTTCACTACCGGGAACCTGCCACCGAAGACCGTGTGCTGTCCGCCGTGAAGCGGCTGCCGGCACCGGCAGCGGACTTCCACGCCGCCGTCGGACTGGCAGCGGCGGCACTGGAGGACTTCGCGGACCAAGGCGTTTACCACGCGCGCTACCTGGAGGAACTGCGCAGCCGGCGCGCCTCATTCAACATGGCCAACCCGGATATTTTCCTGGTCTGCACGGACGATCCGTGGGAGGGGCAGGCCCGGGAAGCGGATCGGCGCCTGGACGAGGAAATCCGCCTGGCCGTGGAACGCTGGGAAGCACTGCAGCAGTCGTGCGCGGACGCGCTGAACGGCATCCGGCACGGCCGCGGGGAAGGGCTGGGGAATGCTGGCTCCGCGAGATTCTTCGCTGCGGGAGCGTTCGCGGCGGGAACCGCCGCCCTGGGCGCACCTGCCCGGCAGCCGTGGAGCACCTTCGGTGCACGCTTTGACCGGTCCGTGCAGGAAGCGGCCGGACGGCTCGCCGCTGGCTTGGCCGGCAAGGCACCGGGCGAGGTGCTCGACTGGGCCCGGAACAATCCGCAGGCCGCGGCGCTGCTCGCGGCGAACCGGCTGCCGCAGCACCCCGTGCCCGGATCGGCCGAGGCCGCCCTGCTGGCGGCGCTCAGCACCAGGACGGAGCCGCGCCGCCGGATTGACGTCGTCCGCGCGGCCTTCCTCGGCCTGGCCCCCGCGGAACGGGAGCGGATGGCCTTGCAGTACCCGGGAATTCTTGGCGTCGCCAACGGTGTGCCCTTTGCCCACCGGGTGCTGGCCAACAAGATCAATGCGGTGGCCGAACGGCAGAAGCGCGAAGGGCGGCTGGCCGCCCTGCAGCGCCGGCGGGCGGAACTGCCGGAACCGAAGGTGAACCCGTGGGCGGGCCGCGGCGCCGCAACTCTGTACCTGCACGATCTGGAAAAGATTGAAGAGCTGGAGTCGCAGATCCGGGACGCCGAGCGGGCGATCGCCGGGTACGACTGGGCGATCGAACACAACCGGCAGTTGGTGCTGGTCAGCGACGCCGGCGACGGCCGGTACGTGGACATGCGCGGCACATTCGGCGGAGGCACGGAGAATGTCTTTTCGCTGGTGCCGGGCACGGGCGCGGATATCAGCAAGAACCAGCAGTACGCAGGGTACCTGGACAACCTGTACGCCGGGACGGCACCGGAGCGGACCGTGGGCCTGTACTGGATGGGGGCGGACCTGCCGGACGAAATTCCCGACAACATCACGGACCGGTATTCGCGCGAGGGCGCTGACGAACTGGCCGAATTCGGCTATGCCGCCGACCTGGAATCCCCGCCCGCCGCGCGCACCACCACGATCTCCTACAGCGCCGGAGCCTCGCTGCATGGCGCGGCGGAAACCAGGGGGTACGCCACGGACAATGTCATCTACGTCGCCCCTGCGGGCCCCGGCCCGGACGTGCACGACGTCGGCGACACGGCAAATCCCGATGCGCGCCGCTACTGGATCCAGACCAGGGACGATCCGATCAGCTGGGCCCAGCTGCTGGGCCACCATGTCCACGGCGGAAGCCCGGCGCAGCTGGACGTGGTTCGTCTAGAGTCAGGTTACGTGGACAAAGACAATCCCTCGGCCGGGCTGCTGGGCGGCCACGTTTCCTATTTCGATGGAAACACCACGGCCGTCGAGAATATGCGTGCCGTCATCAACGGCGACGGAACCGAGGCAACGCTGCACGTGCCGGACGAGGTCCGGCCGGGCTACCGCTATCCCATCGTCACGAATCCGCTGGTCCTGGACCCCACTGGCTTCGACGACTGGCGGAGGGTGCCGGCCGAATGAATGGTACAGACCGGATCAGCAGGACCGGCCGCATGAGACTGAACATCATGGCGGCGGCAGCCTTGGCGCTGCTGCTGGTGGGCTGCGGAAAGGCAGAGGTGGAAACCGTGGATGGACTGGATCTTGACGGAGCCCGGACACAATCCGAGGCGGTGGTGGCGGAACTGCTGGAACGGACGGCCGTTTATCACGACGGCGGCACGAGCGTCCTGCGGAACAGGGAGCAGACCTGCGCCCGGCCGGAGCTGGACACGCCGCAGGTGTCCACCAACTGGACCATCGCCAAAGCCGTACCGCTGGCCCCGGAAGCCGATCCCGCCGCCGTCGAACGGGTGGTTGAAGAGCACCTGGCCGGCAGCGGCTGGACCGCCAACACGGAGGGCCAGACCCCCGGACCCGGGCATGCACCCCATGGCAGCATCCTCTTCCGCAGCTTCCACGGCTTCGCGCAGTCGGTACGGATGGACGTGGTGGAGCAGGACGGGCGGCGGACGCTGCAGCTGGCAACCAACACCGCCTGCTTCGACCACGACGAATCCCACCGGATGACGCGGGCTTCGGAGGATCCGGATTACGGTAAGGCGGATACCTTCTACGACTACCAGCGGGAGCGGGAGGGCTAAGCCGCCGTCCGGGCGCGGCGCAGCGTGGCCAGGGTAAGGGCGACGGCGGCGAGCATCAGGAAGAAGCCGATGGCCGACGTGGTCGTCGCCCCTGAGTCGAAGGCATGCCGGGCCGATTCGAGCAGCGCCTGGCCCTGGTCCGCCGGAAGCGTCGCCGCGGCTTCGGTGGCGCCGCCCAAGGTCTCCCCGGCGCTCTGCCGGGCGGCTTCGCCAAGTCCCTCCGGCAGCACGACGGCTCCGCGGTAGGCTGCCGTCAGGATGCTGCCCAGGACCGCCGTTCCCAGCACCGTGCCCAGCTCGTAGGCGGTTTCCGAGATGGCCGAGGCGGCACCGGCCTTGGCTGGCGGCACGCTGCTGAGGATCAGGTCGTTGGAGATGGTCTCCGAAGCGCCGACGCCGGCGCCCAGGATCATGAAGGCAACCAGCAGGCCGCCGATCGACGCACCTCCGGTGAGCAGGATCGTGGCGTAGCCGGCGGCATTCAGCGCCAGCCCGCCGGCGACCACGTAGGCCGGCCTGATGCGCCGTACGATGCGGACGACGGCGAAGCCGGACACCACAGTGAGGACCAGCCCGGGCAGCAGGACCAAGCCCGCTTCCAGGGGCGTCAGTCCGGCCACGAGCTGGAGATGCTGGGAGACGAAGAAGAGGAAGCCCACCATCGAGAAGATGCTGAGCAGGTTCGCCGTGACCGCGCCGCTGAACACCGGATTCCGGAACAGGCGGACGTCCAGCATCGGGACCGGGCGTGCCAGCTGGCGCCCAACGAACAGCAGACCGAAGAGCAGTCCGGCGGCGACGGCGCCGGCCGCGTTGATGGTCAGCCCGTCCTTGGCGAAGGCCTTGATCCCGTAGACCAGCGGAGCCATGGCCAGCAGGGACAGGACGATGCTGGGAATGTCGATGGGGCCGGGGGCAGGGTCCTTGGACTCGGCGACGAAGCGCGGGGCCAGCGCCAGCAGCGGAACCAGGACCGGGACGGCCAGCAGGAAGACGGCGCCCCACCAGAAGTGCTCCAGCAGGAACCCGCCGACGATCGGGCCCAGCGCCGCGCCGCCGGAGAAGCCGGCCGCCCAGACAGCGACCGCCGTGCGCCGCTGCGCCGGATCGATGAAGATGTTCCGGATCAGCGACAGCGTCGCGGGCATCAGCATCGCGCCGAAGAATCCCAGCAGGGCGCGGGCGGCCACCAGTGCCGCAGCCGTCGGCGCGAACGCCGCGAAAACGGAGACGGCGGCGAAGCCGGAGCTGCCGATCAGCAGCAGGCGGCGCCGGCCGATCCGGTCACCCAGGCTGCCCATGGACACCAGCAGGCCCGCCAAGACCAGCGGGTAGATGTCCACGATCCACAGCAGTTCGGTACCGCTGGGCCGCAGCGCCTGCGAAATCGCGGGGACGGCGAAGCTCAGGACGGTGTTGTCCACCGAGACCAGCAGGACCGGCAGCATGAGCACCGCCAGCGCGGTCCATTCGCGGCGGCCGGCCTTGGAGGGGGTTTGCAGTGCAGTCGCGGGGGACAAGGACATGGCGGAACTCCTTCCGGTGGTTGGTGGGGGCGGGACTGAGCTACTGTACCGTCTGGACGGTATGGTTTTCAAGTGTTCGACGGCGGTCCGGCGGCTCCTGCTCCCGGCTCTTGCGCGCTCGCCTCATGCGATACGGTGAAGCAATGCCTGGACAGCCTTCTGCGCGGGAGAAGATCCTGCTCGCCTTCGAACGACTCCTCATCGACGAGGGGGAGCGGGCGGCGACCCTTGATGCGGTCGCCGGGGCGGCGGGCGTCTCCAAGGGCGGCCTGCTGTACCACTTCAAGAGCAAGGAAGCGCTGACCTCTGGACTGATCGCCAAGCTCCGGATCCTGGCGGAGGCGGACTACGAGGCCATGAAGGCGGCGCCGGACGGGCGCGCGGCCTATTACATCCGCAGTTCGGTCTACGAGGACACCGATTTCGACCGGACCCTGATCGCGGCCACGCGGCTGCACCACGGCCAGGACCCGCAGTCGCGGGACGCCCTGCAGGAACTGCAGCGGACCTGGTATGAGCTCATCCTGGAGGAAGTGCGGGATCCGGCGGTGGCCCGGGCAATCCTGCTCATGGGCGACGGCCTCTACTACAACGCCATCCTCGCCGGAGGCTGGCCGGAGGCGCAGGCGGGCAAGCCCGAAGCGACGATCCAGGACCTGCTGGGTGTCGTGCAGGTGCTTGTCGGGCAGGCAGCGAAACCGAACACCTGACCGGTCAGCGGGGTGCGGGCGTGGATGCATGTGCGGCCGCGCTGGCCAGCACCTCCCGGCAGGCCAGGATGGCCGGGCGCTTGGCGCTGGCCCGGCGGACCGAGGTGAAGACGGTGCGCATGGGCCGGCCGGGCAGGTCCAGCAACTGGCAGGTGGTTTCCCGTCCGGTCCAGACCAGATCCGGCATGAAGGCCACCGCATTGCCGGATTCGATCAGCCGGATCTGCGCCTGCAAGTCCGCCGTTTCATAGCGGACATCCGGCTCGAAACCGGCGCTGCGGCAGGCCTGCTCTGCCCAGTGGCGCGAGGCGGCGCCCCGCGGTTCCATCACCCACGGGGCATCCTTGGCGTCCTCGACGGCTGAAATGCCGAACCTGTCCCGGGCCGCCGGCGGGACGGCCAGCCGGATGGCGTCGGAGGTCAGCTTCCGCCGGTCCAGCTCCGGCCAGTGCGGGGCGGCATGGCCGGGATACTGCTCAGCGATCACCAGGTCGAAGTCCCGGGCCCAGGTTTCATGCAGTGCCGTTTCCGGTTCCCGCTGCACCATTTCCACCCGGACATCGGGATACTGCAGGCTCATCATCGTAAGCGCCTCCGGCATCAGGGCCAGGGCAGCGGACTGGAAAACGGCCACGCGCACCGTGCCGGTGACCGCGGTCAGGGATGCGGCCAGATCCGCTTCCGCCCGTTCCAGGGTTTCCAGCAGCTGGGCGGTGTGTGCCACCAGCACCTCTGCCTGCGGGGTCAGCTGCACCCGCCGGCCGGTCTTCCGGAGCAGCTTAACGCCGGCTTCCTTCTCCAGCAGCGCCAGCTGCTGCGATACCGACGACGGACTGAACTTCAGTGCCTCTGCCACCTCCGCGAGGGTGCCCCGGATCTTTAGTTCCCGCAGCAGGCGGAGCCTGCGCACGTCCAGCATGAGGGCCTCGCCTTTCTTTGGGAAAACCGATGGATATCCATCAGAAAAGGTCACTTTATCTAATTGAACCGCGCTTCCATACTGGTGTGAACCAAGTAACCGACGTCACAGAAAGCGGAGGTCCACCATGATGCAGAACTTCCTGACTGATCCCGCCGCCAGCCCTCCGGCCAAGGACGACGCCCCACTGCAACAGGACGCGTTGGCCCAGGAGGTGATCGCCCAGGTCCGCCGCTGGCTGGCGGAAGCGGCGAAGGTGCCGGCGGAAGTTTCGGCGCAGCGTCTGGCTGGGGTGCTGAAGGACCCGAACGGCCTGGACTTCACGGTGGGCTTTGTCGACGGCGTCATCCGCCCCGAGGATGTGAAGGTCGCCGCCCGGAACCTGGCCGCGCTTGCGCCGGAGGTGCCCGCTTTCCTGCCCTGGTACCTGCGCTCAATGGTCCGGCTGGGTGGGGCCGCCGCGCCGGTCCTGCCACAGGTGGTCATCCCGGCCGCGCGCCGGGCGCTGCGGGCGATGGTCGGCCACCTGATCGTGGACGCCACGGACGCCCGGCTGGGACCCGCGATCGGCAAGCTCCGCAGCGACGGCACCCGGCTGAATATCAACCTGCTGGGCGAGGCCGTCCTGGGCCACCGCGAAGCCGCCCGCCGCCTCGAGGGGACCCGCAGGCTCCTGGCGCGTGACGACGTCGACTATGTCTCCATCAAGGTCTCCTCCACGGTCGCCCCGCACTCGCAGTGGGCCTTCGAGGAGGCGGTGGCCGCCGTCGTCGAAAGCCTCACCCCGCTGTATGAACTGGCCGTGTCCTCGCCAACCCCCAAGTTCATCAACCTGGACATGGAGGAGTACAAGGACCTGGACCTGACCATCGCGGTCTTCCGGACGATCCTCGACCAGTCGCGCTTCCGCGGCCTCGAAGCGGGCCTGGTGCTGCAGGCCTACCTTCCGGATGCGCTGGGAGCCGCCATCGCACTGACGGAATGGGCCCAGGCGCGCCGGGCCGCCGGCGGGGCTCCGATCAAGATCCGCGTGGTCAAGGGCGCCAACCTGCCGATGGAACAGGCGGAGGCGTCCCTGCATGACTGGCCGCTGGCCACCTGGGGCTCCAAGCAGGAATCGGACACCAATTACAAGCGGGTCCTCAACTACGCCCTCACTCCGGAGCGGACGGACGCGGTGCGCATCGGCGTCGCCGGGCACAACCTCTTTGATGTGGCGTATGCATGGCTGCTGGCCAAGCAGCGGGGCGTGCAGGAGCGGATCGACTTCGAGATGCTGCTGGGCATGGCGCAGGGACAGGCTGAGGCGGTGAAGAAGGACGTCGGCCGGCTGCTGCTCTACACCCCGGTAGTCCAGCCGCAGGAGTTCGACGTCGCCATCGCCTATCTGATTCGCCGCCTCGAGGAGGGCGCGAGCCAGGAAAACTTTATGTCTGCAGTCTTCGAGCTGGCGGAGAACGAGGCGCTGTTCGAGCGGGAAAAGCAGCGCTTCCTTGCCTCGCTTGCGGAATTGGACGACGGCGTACCGGCGCCCCACCGCACGCAGGACCGGAACCGGCCGGAGCCGCCGGCGCCGGCCGGCTACTTCCGGAACACCCCCGACACCGACCCGGCGCTGCCCGCCAACCGCGCCTGGGGCCGCGCCATTCTGGCGCGGGTGCCGGCGTCGACGCTGGGCGAGGACACCGTTGCCGCGTCCACCGTCACCGACGAAGCGGGGCTGAACGAGGTCGTCGACACCGCAGTCCGGGCCGCAGCCGCCTGGGGCGCGCTGACCGGAGCCGAACGCGCGGCGATCCTGCACCGCGCCGGCGATGCGCTCGCCGCCCGCCGCGGACAGCTGATCGAGGTCATGGCCAGCGAGACCGGCAAGACGATTGACCAGGCCGATCCGGAGGTCTCCGAGGCGATCGACTTCGCGCACTACTATGCTGAGCTGGCGAGAAGGCTCGACGACGTCGACGGTGCCACGTTCGTGCCGTCGCGGCTGACCGTCGTCACTCCGCCGTGGAACTTCCCGGTGGCGATCCCTGCCGGGTCCACGCTGGCAGCGCTGGCCGCGGGCTCCGCCGTCGTCATCAAGCCGGCCAAGCAGGCCCGGCGCTGCGGCGCCGTGATGGTGGAGGCGCTGTGGGAGGCCGGCGTTCCCGGGGAGGTGCTGGCCATGGTCCAGCTCGAGGAGCGGGACCTGGGCCGGCAGCTGGTGGCGCATTCGGCGGTGGACCGCGTCATCCTCACCGGCGGCTACGAAACGGCGGAACTGTTCCGCAGCTTCCGCCCGGACCTGCCGCTGCTGGCCGAGACCAGCGGCAAGAATGCCATAATCGTCACGCCCAGCGCGGACTTTGACCTGGCGGCCAAGGACGTGGCGTATTCCGCGTTCGGCCATGCCGGACAGAAGTGTTCCGCAGCCTCGCTGGTGATCCTGGTGGGCTCGGTGGCGAAGTCGCAGCGTTTCCGCAACCAGCTGGTGGACGCCGTGCAGGCGCTCAAGGCCGGCTACCCGGCCGATCCCTCCACACAGCTGGGCCCCGTCATCGAACCGCCCGCCGGAAAGCTGCGGGACGGTCTGACCGTGCTGGGGGAGGGCGAGTCCTGGTTGATCAGGCCGGAGCCGCTTGACGCGTCCGGGCGGCTCTGGAGCCCAGGTGTGCGCACCGGCGTCCGCCGTGGTTCCTACTTCCACCGGACCGAGTTCTTCGGCCCGGTGCTGGGGGTGATGACCGCGGCGACGCTGGGGGAAGCCATCGAACTCCAGAACGACGTGGACTACGGCCTCACTGCCGGGCTGCACTCGCTGGACCCGCAGGAACTTCGGCTGTGGCTGGATACGGTTCAGGCCGGCAACCTGTACGTCAACCGCGGCATTACCGGCGCAATCGTCCAGCGCCAGCCGTTCGGCGGCTGGAAGAAGTCCGCGGTGGGCGCCGGCACCAAGGCCGGCGGGCCGAACTACCTCATGGGCCTGGGCGGCTGGGAACCGGCGGAAAGCGCAGCCACTGAGCCGGTGGGCCATCCGGGCGTGCGGAAGCTGCTGGCAGCCGCCGGAACTTCCGGCGCCGGCCTGTCCGCGGAGGAGCTGGACGGCCTGCACCGCGCTCTGAAGAGCGATGCCGCGGCCTGGGCGGAAGAGCTCGGCACGGCCAAGGATGTGTCCGCCCTGGCTGCCGAACGCAATGTCTTCCGCTATCTTCCCGTGCCGGTGGCCGTCCGGCTCTCGGAGGGTGGGCGGCTGGCGGAGCTGGTGCGCATCCTGGCGGCCGGCGTGCTGGCAGGTTCCGAGGTCACGGTGAGCTCCGCCGTCGTTCTTCCGTCCCCGCTGGAAGCGGCGGTGAGGGAACTGAATATTCCCGTCACGGTGGAGAACGACGCCGAGTGGCTGGCGGCCGCCGGCAGACCAGGTGGCGGGGGACCCGCCGGACGCGTGCGCCTGATCGGCGGCGACACCCAGGCGACCGCGGGGGCGCTCGCGGCAGCAACCGGCGGCAGGCCGGATCTGGCTGTCTATGCCGGACCCGTCACCGAAGCCGGCCGCGTGGAGCTGCTGCCGTTCCTGCACGAGCAGGCTGTCAGCATTACGGCGCACCGCTTCGGCACGCCGAACCACCTGTCCGACCATTTGATCTAGCGGTACGGTCCGCCGAGGGCGAGACTGGATTGCAGCAACCGCACCACCAGGAGTTCTCCGATGAGCAGCAGAGACCTTTCCCAGTCCATTATGCGGCGGAAGCCGATCGAGGAGATCCAGGACGAAGCCGCTAAGAGCGCGCTCTTCAAGAGCCTCGGCCTCTGGCAGTTGACTGCCATCGGCGTCGGCGGCATCATCGGTATCGGCATCTTCACCCTCGCCGGACTGGTGGCCAACGGCGGCGCGGAGGGCGCGCCGGTGGGGCCCGCCGTCGTCATTTCCTTCCTGGTCGCAGGCTTGGCCAGCGCCGCGGCCGCCCTCTCCTATGCGGAATTCGCTGGCATGATTCCCCGTGCCGGCTCTGCCTACACCTACGGCTACGTGGCCCTCGGTGAAGTGATCGGCTGGTTCATCGGCTGGGACCTGCTGCTTGAATACATCGCGATCGTGGCTGTTGTGGCCATAGGCATCTCCGGATACTTCACCGAGTTCATGGCGGGCATCGGCATTGAGGTTCCTGTTTGGATGCAGGGCACACCGGACACGGTGGAGGGCGGCGTGATCAACCTGCCCGCGATCGTGGTCTGCCTGTTCATCACCTGGATCCTGAGCCGGGGTACCAAGACGTTCGGCCGCTTCGAACTGGTGGCCGTTGGCGTGAAGATCCTGCTGATCCTGTTCATCATTGGGCTTGGGTTCTTCTACGTGAATGCGGAGAACTACACGCCGTTCATGCCCAGCGGCTTCAGCGCCGTCTTTGCCGGGGCGGCGACGGTGTTCTTCGCGGTCTTTGGCTATGACGCCATGAGCACCGCGGCTGAGGAAGCCACGGACGGCAAGAAGCACATGCCCAAGGCCATCCTGCTGTCCCTGGCCATCGCCATGACGTTGTATGTCCTGGCCACCCTGGTGCTCACCGGGATGCAGAACTACACGGACATCAGCCCTACGGCGGGATTCGCCTCCGCGTTCCAGAACGTTGGGCTGCCCGTGATCGCCACGATCATCTCCGCCTTCGCAGTGCTCTCCATCCTGACAGTGATGCTGACCTTCCTGCTGGGCGTCACCCGGGTCTGGTTCGCAATGAGCCGGGACGGTCTGCTGCCCATCTGGTTCTCCGCCACCGACAAGCACGGCACACCGCAGCGGGTCACCTGGATCGCCGGCATTGCCGCAGCTTTCCTGGCCGGTGTGTTTCCCATCCGTGCGGTCGCGGACCTGACCAACATCGGGATCCTGGCGGCGTTCGTTGTGGTGTGCGTGGCCGTCATCGTCCTGCGCCGCACCCGCCCGGAGGTGCCCCGGACCTTCCGCCTGCCGCTCATGCCGGTGGCGCCCGCATTCGGCGTGCTGGCCTCCGGCTTCCTGATGCTGCAGCTCGACTGGCAAACCTGGGCGCGGTTCGGTATCTGGCTGGTCATCGGCCTTGTCCTGTACTGGTTCTACGGCCGCAGGCACTCGCTGATGAACCCGCACAGTCCGCGGCACGGCCACCACGGGCTGCTGCACCACCGGCGGCCGCTGGACTGAGCGAGCGCCGAGAGAACCCACGGTAAACTTGACACTTCAAGTAAACTGGAAGCCGAAACCATCCACCAGCCAGGGAGCACCATGGAATTCGGCATCTTCACCTTCGGCGAGCTGACCCGCAACGCAGGCACCGGCGTCGGACTGTCCCCGCACCAGCGGCTCACCGAGCTGATCGAGCTGGCCAAGATTGCGGATCAGTCAGGTATTTCCTTTCTCGGTCTCGGCGAGCACCACCGCCACGACTTCGCCCTTTCCGCCCCGGAAATCGTGCTGGCCGCGATCGCCCGCGAGACCACGAAGCTGCGGCTGGCTACGGCCGTCACTGTACTGTCCACCCAGGACCCGGTGCGCCTGTTCGAGCAGTTCGCCACCCTGGACCTGATCTCGGACGGGCGGGCGGAGATCTTCGCCGGCCGCGGTGCGTTCATCGAGTCCTACCCGCTGTTTGGCTATGACCTGGCGGACTACGACGAGCTGTTCGAGGAAAAGCTGAAGATGCTGGTGGCGCTGCGGGAAAACCGCAACCTCACCTGGACCGGCCGCCACACGCAGTCGCTGCAGAACGCGGAGATCGCCCCACGACCACTGCAGGAGCAGCTGCCCGTCTGGGTGGGCGTCGGCGGCACGCCGGCCAGCTTTGAGCGCGCGGGCCGGCTGGGCCTGCCGCTGTATGTGGCGCTGCTGTCCGGGCCCCAGCACTTTGTGCGGCTGGTCGACTACTACCGGCAGACAGCCGCCGCCAACGGGCACGACGCCGGCCGCCTCGCCGTGGGTGCCGGCGGCCACTTCTACGTCGGCGGCACCTCGCAGCAGGCCCGGGACACCTTCTATCCCTACTACAAGGCGTACTTCGAGCAGAACATGCCCCGGCCCGCGGGCCACTTCCCGCGGCAGACCTTCGACCTGTGGACCGAGCCGGGCGGGGGACTGCTGGTGGGCAGCCCGCAGGAAGTGATCGAGAAGATCATGGTGATCCATGAGGCCCTGGGCATCGACCGCTACATGGCCCAGGTCGGCCTGGGTGGGCTGCCGTTCGCGGAAACCGCGCGTTCGGTGGAGCTGCTGGCGACCGAGGTGATGCCCGTGGTGCAGAAGGAGCTGGGGTTACGAAGTGTGTCCAATGTTTGACCTGGAACTAAGGCGATCCTAGTCTGGATGCCAGAATCATGAGCTCCAACGCATAAGCCCTGGCTGGTTGGACGGCAACCCTCTCGCTGTAGTGGGGTGCTCCAGGTGATGATTCGGCCCGCGCGGGGCGAAGGAACCTGCGCAGGCAAGTACGGCGCTCTTCGTGCCCCAGGCCCGGAGCCGCCATCAAGTGCGCGAAGCCAGGAGTCTTCCATGTCTTTGACCAACGACCTGCAGCCCGCCGCCCTGCGTCAGGCCTTCGGCCGCTTCCCGTCCGGCATTGCCGCGCTGTGCGCGCAGATTGACGGGGCGCCGAACGGTATTGTGGCGTCCTCCTTCACCGTGGGCGTTTCGATGGAACCGCCGCTGGTCATGTTCGCCGTTCAGAACACCTCACGGACGTGGCCGGTGCTGCGAGGCGCTGACCGCATCGGGGTCTCCATCCTCGGAACAGAGCACGACGGCGTCTGCCGCCAGATCGCGTCCCGGACCGGTGATCGTTTCGCCGGCCTCGAACTGCACACGTCCGACGGCGGTGCGGTCTTCCTGGAGCAGGCCGCCCTGTGGCTGGACTGTTCGGTGGAGAATGAGGTCCCGGCGGGCGACCACCAGGTGGTGCTGCTGCGCGTGCACGGCTTCTCCACGCATGACGGTGCCCACGAGCCGCTGGTCTTCCACGGTTCGGAGTTCCGCCGGCTGGAGCAGCCGGCATTCGTATAGTGTTCGTTGCATGACCCCAGGCCCCCGCGATCCCGAATTGTTGGTCGACGCCGAGGTTGACGAGGTTCCGGCACCGGAACCCACCCAGATCAGGAGTCGGCGGGGACTCATTTATCTGGGCATCTGCCTGGTGCTGATCGGACTCAACCTGAGGACCCTGTTCTCCAGCTTCTCCGCGGTGCTGGCCGAGGTCACGGCCGCCACCGGACTGCCGGCCTTGGCGGTTACCGTCCTGACCACGGTCCCGGTGACCTTCCTGGGTGTCTTCGCCCCGCTGGCACCGGGGCTGGCCCGGCGCTTCGGCGCCGAGCGGGTCCTGCTCGGCGCAATGATCGTGCTGACGGCCGGACTGGCCGCACGCGGGCTGGAAGTTCCCGGCGCCGGCCATCTGCCCGCACTGATGCTCGGCACCGGCGCCTGCGGCGCGGCCATCGCCGTCGGCAATGTGCTGCTGCCCGGCGTCGTCAAGCGGGATTTCCAGCACCGGCTGGGACTGATGGGCGGACTCTACACCACCGCCATGTGTGCCTCCGCCGCCCTCGGTGCGGGCTTCACCTACCCGGTCTATGCCGCCACCGGCTCGTGGGAGTTATCGCTGGCCTTCTGGGCACTCCCGGCTGCCGCCGTCGTGCTGCTGTTTGCGCCCATCGCCCTGAGGCGGCATCACGGCCGGCACACCGTCGCGGTCTCCGGACCGAATGTCTGGCGCTCGGCGACCGCCTGGCAGGTGACCGTCTTCATGGTGCTGCAGGCGATGATGTCCTTCAGCGTCTTCACCTGGCTAGCGCCGATCCTGCGGGACCGCGGGATCGACGGCGGCACAGCCGGGGCCATTGTGGCCGTTTCGATCGTGCTGCAGATGACCGGATCGCTGTTCGCGCCGGCACTGGCAGCCCGACTGCGGGACCAGCGCGCGCTCAACGTGGCCGTGGCGCTGATGACCGGCGGCGGTTTCGCATTGAGCATCTTCGGCCCGCTGGAGCTGATCTGGGTGTGGACCGGGCTGCTGGGACTGGGGCAGGGAAGCCTGACCGCGGTGGCACTGACCATGATCATGCTCCGCACCCGGGACAGCCACACGGCTGCGCATCTGTCCGGCATGATGCAGGGCGTGGGCTACGGTGTCGGATCCTCCGGGACTCTGCTGGTGGGTCAGCTGTATGCCGGAACCGGAGGGTTCACCGCCGCCGGCATCATGTTCCTGGCGGTGGGTGCGCTGGCTGCAGTGTTCGGCTACCGGGCGGGCCGGAACCGCTTCGTCGGCGAACACCAACGTTCACTCCGCGATTGACGCACCACAAATGCGTTTTTCGTGCGGGGGCTGCCGACCCAGCGGGGCAAGAAGAGCCGCTCCGAAGGGGTCCTAACCTAGAGCGGTTCCTATACTTGAAGTAGGCCGCATGCCGGCACCGCTGACTCTGCGGCCGGATAACTATCCGTCCCCCACAAGCGAGTGATCCTCATGGCACACGAAACCACAAGCGGAGTGCATTTAACCCCCGAACAACGCAGCCACAAGGCGACAACGATCCGTCTGATCGGACTCATCAGCATCATTGTCGGTGCGCTCATGATCATCGGCGGCGGCATTACCTGGGGCATCGTCAGCTCCCAGTTGGCCGACGAAAGAATCCCCATCTCCGCAGATGCCCCGATGTTCGCCGGCGAGCAGGTCAATGGCCCGATCGACGCCTTCATCCAGGCCGGCGTGATCAACAAACATTCCCTCGAAGCCACCGGCGGCAGGACCTATGGCGAAATGGAACAGGATGACCCCGAGCGCCAGACCGTCATGACGGCATCATTCCTGCGGGCGTCGCTGTTCACCTCCGTGGTGGCGTTTGGCCTGGCGCTCTTTGCCTTCGGCGCCGGGCTGATGCTGGTACTGACCGGCCTGGCACTGCGCGCGGCCGGGCAGGTCCTGCGCAGTACGTAAACGAGTACATAAACCGTTCCGCAGAGCGGGTGTGAGGGGTGGCCCAGCGCGGACGCCCCGGATACTTCCGGGGCGCCCGCGCGCCGCGTCAGGCTAGACGGCGGAGGCTTCCTTGGAACCGGCCAGCCGCACCCAGGTATCCACCACGGTGTCCGGGTTCAGCGACACGGATTCGATGCCCTCGTCGACCAGCCATTCGGCAAAGTCCGGGTGGTCGCTGGGTCCCTGGCCACAGATGCCCACGTACTTGCCGTGCGCCTTGCAGGCCTGGATGGCCATGCTGAGCAGGCGCTTGACGGCGTCGTTGCGCTCGTCGAAGCTGCCAGCGACGATCGCCGAATCGCGGTCCAGGCCCAGGGTCAGCTGGGTCATGTCGTTGGAGCCGATGGAGAAGCCGTCGAAGTACTCGAGGAACTGGTCCGCGAGCAGGGCGTTGGCCGGCAGTTCGCACATCATGATGATTTCCAGCCCGTTTTCGCCGCGCCGCAGCCCGTTCTCGTCCAGCAGATCGATCACGCCGGCGGCCTCGTCGACGGTGCGCACGAACGGGATCATGAGCTTGACGTTGGTCAGGCCCATTTCGTTGCGCACGTATGATAGCGCCTCGCACTCCAGGTCGAAGCAGTCCCGAAAGGACGGCTCAAGGTAGCGGGAAGCACCGCGGAAGCCGAGCATCGGATTTTCCTCGTCCGGCTCGTAGGCCGGGCCGCCGATGAGATTGGCGTACTCATTGGACTTGAAGTCGGACATGCGCACGATCACCGGCTCCGGCGCGAACGCCGCCGCAATGGTGGCCACGCCCTCGGCCAGGCGCTTGACGTAGTACTCGCGCGGTCCGGCGTAGGCGGCGATCCGCTCCCGGATTTCCGCGGCCACAGGGGCGGGCTGATCGTCCAGGTTGAGCAGCGCCTTGGGGTGGATGCCGATCTGGCGGTTGATGATGAACTCCAGCCGCGCCAAGCCGACGCCGTGGTTCGGCAGCGCGGCGAAGGTGAAGGCCTGCTCCGGAGTGCCGACATTCATCATCACCTTGACCGGCGCTTCGGGAAGCTGCCCGAGCTCGGTTTCCTCGACGCGGAAGTCCAGCAGCCCCTCGTACACGAAACCGGCCTCACCTTCGGCGCAGGACACGGTGACTTCGGTGCCGTCGGCCAGAAGGTGGCTGGCATCCCCGGTGCCGACGACGGCGGGAATCCCCAGTTCGCGGGCGATGATTGCCGCGTGGCAGGTGCGGCCGCCGCGGTTGGTCACGATGGCGCTGGCGCGCTTCATGATCGGTTCCCAGTCCGGGTCCGTCATGTCCGCGACCAGGACGTCGCCCGTCTGGAAAGCGGCCATCTGGTCGATGGACTTGAGGATGCGCACCTTGCCGGCGCCGATGCGCTGGCCGATCGCGCGGCCCTCGACCAGCACGCGGCCGGTCTCGTTCAGGCGGAAGCGGCTGAGCTGGCCGACGGCCTTGCGGGACTGCACCGTTTCGGGACGGGCCTGCAGAATGTACAGGCCGCCGTCGATCCCGTCCTTGCCCCACTCGATGTCCATCGGGCGGCCGTAGTGCGCCTCGATGGCCAGGGCATGGCGGGCCAGCTGCTCGACATCGGCGTCGGTGAGGCTGAAGCGCTGCCGCAGTGCCGGTTCCACGGGCACGAAGTCGACCGTGCGGCCGACCTCCTCGCTGGCGGTATAGGTCATCTGCAGGGCCTTCTCGCCGAGGCCGCGCTTGAGGATGGCGGGACGGCCGGCCCGCAGGGCCGGCTTGTAGACGTAGAACTCGTCCGGATTGACCGCGCCCTGGACCACGGCCTCGCCGAGCCCGTAGGAGGAGGTGACGAAGACGGCGTCCTGGAAACCGGATTCGGTATCCATGGTGAAGATGACGCCGGAAGCTCCGATGTCGGAACGCACCATCCGCTGCACCCCGGCCGAGAGTGCCACCTCGGCGTGCTCGAAGCGGTGGTGCACGCGGTAGGCGATGGCGCGGTCGTTGTACAGGGAGGCGAAGACGTCCTTGATGGCCAGCAGGATGTTCTCGATCCCGCGGACATTGAGGAAGGTTTCCTGCTGGCCGGCGAAGGAGGCGTCCGGCAGGTCCTCGGCGGTGGCGCTGGAGCGCACGGCCCAGGACAGGTCCTCGGAACCGCCGTGCTTCTTCACCAACTGCTCGTAGGCGGAGCGGAGCTGGGCCTCGAATTCCGGCAGGAACGGGGTCTCGCGGATCATGGTCCGGATCTCGCTGCCGGCGGCCGCCAGGGCGGTCACGTCGTCGGTATTGAGGCTGTGCAGGCGGTCGGCGATCCGCTGGTCCAGCCCGGAGTCGCTGAGGAAACGGCGGTAGGCATCGGCCGTGGTGGCGAATCCATCGGGAACCTTCACCCCTGCGGTGGTGAGGTTCTGGACCATCTCGCCGAGGGAGGCGTTCTTGCCGCCTACCCGGTCAAGGTCCTTCAGGCCGAGTTCGGAAAACCACAGGATGTCTGTCGTCATGGGTCACTGCTCCTTCGCAGGTGTCAGGCACGGGCCGGGGTACAGCCCGATTGTAGGAATCGCCGTACCGGGCGGCGGAATTCTTGTCCATAGTGACAGGCCGACGCCCCGGATTCCATGTGAAGTGCAACACAGCGTAGTGTGCAGGACTTCCCTGCCCCCGGGCGAAGCGTGCTAATGCCGCAGCTTCATCCGCTGCAGGATCACAGCGGACATCTCCTCCACGGACATATTCGACGAGTTCAGGTGCGGAATCCCGTGCGAAACGTAGAGCCTTTCGGCGCTGCGCAGTTCGAAACCGCACTGGCGCAGGGAGGCATAGGGGGAGCCTGGACGGCGTTCGGTCCTGATCTGGCTCAGCCGCAGCGGGTTGGAGGTGAGGCCGAAGCACTTCTTCACAAACGGTCTTAAAGGCTCCGGCAGGTCCTCCTGCTCGAAGTCCTCCTCCACCAGCGGGAAGTTCGCAGCGAAGATCCCGTGCTGCAGCGCCAGATACATCGTGGTCGGCGTCTTGCCGCACCGCGAGGGTGCCACCAGGATGAGCTCGGCCTTCTCCAGCGCGCGCAGGCTCTGGCCGTCGTCGTGTTCCATGGCGTATTCGACGGCGGTCATCCGCGACTGGTAGCGCGCTGCATTGCCCAGCCCGTGCGCCCGGCCGGGTTCGCCGCTGGCCGGTACGGCCAGCGCCTCTTCCAGTTGGCCCACATGCGCCCCGAAGAGATCCACCAAGGTCCCCCGGGACTTGGCGAGAATCCGCCGGATGTCGCCGTTGACCGCCGTCGAAAAGACGATCGGGGCCAGGCCCTGCTCGGCGAGGCCGTTGATGGTGGCGACAACTTCCTGGGCCTGGGCGGCTGAGGTGATGAACGGCACCGTGGTGCGGTCGAATTGTCCGGCGGGGAACTGGGTCAGCAGGGTATTGCCGAGGGTCTCCGCCGTGATGCCGGTGCTGTCGGAGAGGAAGAACACCGGGCGCGCAGTGCCGCCGTTGGGTGCCGGAACGTCATTGGCCATGAACGAATTGTGCCTGCCGCGGTTCCGGTTAAGAAATTCACAGGGTGGAAATCCAATGATCTAGATGGGGCATTTCCAAATAGGGGGGAATATGAAACGGAAAGTGGATCCTGGATCCAGTCCGCACCGATCAGCTCGCACTCCGGCCGTCATCGGGGCCGTCGCGGCATTGGCAACGGGGGCAACGGCCTTGGCTGGCCTCGGCCTCGTGGCGCCTGCGGTGGCCGTCCAGCCGCATGCCGTCACCACCACCGGCCTGAATCTGGCCGCCGGCGCTATCCAGGATCCGGACGGCCGGGTCTGGATAGCGGACGCCGCGGCCGGATTCTGCCGGCTCATGGAACCGGGCGCCGGTACGTCCGGCCAGATTGAAGAGCCGCAGGAGACGCAGGACGGCACCGGGGCAACGTGCCTGGGCGGGCCGCTCGCCGGGGCGGGCGAAGGACCGGCCGAGCCCGGTGCGCCGGCCCTGCTTGATCCGACGCCGGAGGCCGCGGGCAGCGGCGACGAGGTCGCGCTCATCCCGGATGCCGCGACCGGCAGCAGCGCCGTGGTCCGGGCGGTCTGGAATCCGGAAACCAGGCTCTTCGTCCAGCAGGACACCATCGCGACCAGCGGCGAGGGCACGCGCCCAGCGGCCGTCAGTGTCGGCGCCGACGGCCATGCCTACGTATCATTCCGCAATTCCAGCACGGTCCAGCGGATCGTGGATCCGCTGTCCGCGGCGCCGGCGGCCGACGTCGTCGCCAATCTTGCCGCCAGTGCGCCCGTTGCCGCGGCCGCCGAGGATTACGACGGCGATGGCCGGGTTACCGTGTACGTCAGCGAAGCCACGGGTCTGACCAGCTTCGAGGCGCCGCTGCCCGGCGGCTCACCGGTGGCCACCGTGCCGTCCCACAACGTCGGTCTGCCCGCGGCCCTGGTCTACGACCACGCCGAACACGCGCTGTACGCCGGTTCGGCCGATGGCTCCGGCAGCGCGGACAAGGGCCGGGACGCGGTCCACCGCGTCGACCTGACCGAGCCCAGGTATGCCTCGGTGGCTGCCGAATGGGCCGCCGGCTACAGCATGGTCACCGGCCTGGGTCTGAGCGGCGGCGACCTGCTGGTCTTCGACGACGAAGCCCGGCTGGCGGGCAGTGGCGGCCAGGGCCTGATGTACCGGGCCGGCCCCGAGGTCAACGGCGACCCGACCGATACCACGGCGCCGGTGGTCACCGTCACGCCGGACGGCGGCTCGCACGCGCCCGGCATGACGGTCACCCTGACCGCCGACGAATCGGCGTCCATCCGCTACACCACCGACGGCAGCAAGCCGACGCTGATCAGCCCCGTCTACACGGGCCCGATCCAGCTCAACCGGACGACGACGATCACGTTCTTGGCGACGGACCGGGTGGGCAACCAGTCCGCGGTCCAGAGCCGGGACTTCACGATCAGTTCCATGTTCACCGACGTGGCCGAGGACCATCCGTACTTCAAGCACATGATGTGGCTGGCGGATACCGGTATCTCCACCGGCTGGCCGGACGGCACCTACCGCCCGTACCAGCCGGTCAACCGCGATGCGATGGCTGCCTTCATGAACCGCTACGACGGCGACACGGACTTCGCGCCGCCCGCGCAGTCCCCGTTCGCTGACGTGGCCACCGACAACCAGTTCTACCGGGAAATCGCCTGGCTGAACGCCGAAGGCATCAGCACAGGCTGGGGCGATCGCACGTTCCGCCCGTACCAGCCGGTCAACCGCGACGCGATGGCGGCCTTCATGTTCCGCTGGGCGGGCTTGGACGAGGAAGACTACACCCCGCCGACTGAATCGTCGTTCGCGGATGTCGCCACGGACAACCAGTTCTACACGGAAATCGCCTGGCTCCATGAGACGGGGCTGTCCACGGGTTGGGACGAGGGGGAGGGCAATAAGCCCACCTTCCGCCCGTACCAGCCGATCAACCGCGACGCCATGGCCGCCTTCCTCTACCGGTTCAACGAGAAGGGTATCGAGACAGTGGACCTGGACTGACCCCAAGACCGCGATCACGGATCGCAGTGCAGCAGGAACACCCCCGCTGAAGCGGAATTGAGGGAGGTGTTCCTGCTTGCCGCCGCCGGTAGAACGGGCCGGCGCGTGGCAACGGAAGGACGACGGCGGTTCCCCACTTGCGCCGGGGAGCCGCCGTCGTTCTGCTGTTTCCGTTGCCCGATTTTCTACCTGCTGTAGAATAAACCGGGTGGAGTATTTCCTCTCGCTTCCTCTCGGCTATGCCATCGCTGCGCTGTTCGTGATCGTGATGCTGCGGGCCAACGGCACCTACTGGCTGGGCCGGGGAATCGCTGCCGGTGCACGGCGCACGCGGCTGGAACGCTACCTTGACAGCGCGGCGGCCGGCCGTGCGGAGCGGCTCATTGCCCGGTGGGGTCCTGCTGCCGTGACGCTGTCCTTCTTCACCTTCGGGATCCAGACCGCCGTCAATGCCATCGCAGGGGCCGCGCGCATGCCGCTGCGCAAGTACCTGCCGGCGGTTGTAGTCGGCTGTCTCTGCTGGGCCGTCATCTACGCGACCGTGGGGCTGGCGGCCATCGCCGTCGTCGTGCAGGCAGCGATGTCGCATCCCGCGGTCCCGGCGGTGCTCCTTGCGGCCGCCGCCGGGGTGACCGTCTATGCGGTGCTTAAGCGGCGACGGGCGCGACAGGCGGATGGCCGCCGTCAAGTGCCGCATACCGATGAGCCCCACACCGATGACGTTTCCACGAAGTAAGGCGCCGGTCCCGGTGGTCCAGTTGAACGAACCGTGCTACATGCGCCCGTATTTCGCCCGGACGATGGCGAAAACCCCGTAGCAGACGAGGCCCAGGCCGATGGCCAGGAGCGCATGGACGCCGAAGGGATGCTCTGGCAGTGCCTTCAGGCTGCCGTCCAGACCTGTGGATTCAGCCGGATTGTGTTGGAGGGCGGCGATGATGAACAGCAGGCCGACCAGCCCCAGGGCAACGCCCTTGGCGATGTGGCCCGCGATTCCCAGTCCCGTTATCAAGGCGTCGGCAGTGGTGCCCTCAAGGTGCAGTTCATCCTTGAACTTTTTCCGGGCCCCCTTGTCCACAAAGTAGCCGCCGATGACCAGCACCCCTGCTCCCAGCCCGACCAGCAGCGATACCCCCGCCGGCGCCTGCATCACCACGGCGCTGAAATCCCGGGTGGCGGCACCGGAATCAGCCTGGCGGCTGAAGCTGAAGCTGGCGAAGAGCAGCGCGATTGCCGCATAGGCGATGCTCAGCGAACCCGAGGAAATGGACTTCGACAGCCGGTGCCGGCCGTCAAGGTGGCGCGCCCGAAGGGTCGCTTCGCTCAACTGCCACAGGGACAGCCCCAGGCAGCCGGCGAAGCCGGCCCACATGAGCAGCGGACCGCCGGGCAGCACGGCCAGGGCCTCCACCGCGCCGGCCTGGTCGGCCTCGGCCGGACTCCCGAAGGCGATGCGCATGGCCAGCGCCCCGATCAGCACATGCAGCAGTCCGACGACGGCGAAACCGGTGCGCGCGACGACGTCCAGGGTCTTGGTGTCGGACACTTCCTCGGCGGTGTCCGCAGCCTCCTCTATGCCGTCCTTCGCCTGGTGCCCCAGCCTCTTCCCGGCACGCAGCCTCTTCCCGGCACGCAGGCGGCCGGCCACGCTCAGCCCTTCCGCCATTCGCCGCTGGTGAGATGGGAACCGGCCTGCGGTCCCATCTGCAGCATGCCGCCGTCGACGACCCAGGAAGCGCCGGTAACGTAGCCCGCGGCAGGGGAGGCGAGGAAGGCGATGACGGCGGCGATCTCGCGGGCGTCCCCCGGGCGCCCGAGCGGGACCCCCGGCCGGTCCACCGTGTGGGGGTCCACATCCGTTTGGCCGGTCATCGGCGTTGCGATCTCGCCCGGCGCCACCGAGTTGGCGGTGATGCCGTGTCCACCCAACTCCAAGGCGATGGTCTTGATCAGCCCGCCAAGACCGTGCTTGGCGGCGTCGTACGCGGCGGAGCCGACCCGGGGCTGGTGCTCGTGGACGCTGGTGACCGCGATGATCCGGCCGCCGCTGCCGGCGGCAACCATCCGGCGGGCGGCGCGCTGTATGCAGACGAAGGCTCCGTCCAGGTCCGTGGCCACGATCTGGCGCCACTGCCCGTAGTCCATCTTTAGCATCGGGACGTTGGCACCGGTTCCGGCGTTGTTGACAAAGACATCCACACCGCCGAGCTCGTCGGCGAGGTGGTCCACCACGTCGCCGCAGCCGGGCAGCTCGGTGGCATCGAGGCGGGCGACGGCGGCGCGGCGGCCGTGGGAGCGGACTTCCTGGGCTGTGCGTTCAGCACCGTCCGCGTCCTCGTGCCAGGTGATACCGACATCCATTCCGTCCCGGGCCAGCGCGACGGCGGTGGCCCGGCCGATTCCCGAATCCGAACCGGTGACTATCGCGGAGCGCGGGATGAAAGCCATGCCCCGAGTGTTCCAGTAGTTCCCGCCGCTGGCAATGTCCGCCGACGGTGGCTGCTCAGCCGGCCGCCGGTGCTTCGTCGCGGGGTTCACGCCCGCTGTCCGCGTCCGCTGGCGGATTCTCGCTGTGCATGAAGAGCCGGCGGATGCCTTCCGCTCCAAACTGCGGGTCGCCAATGGCATCGAGCAGTTCCCGGCAGATGGCCGCCACGGGCGTATTGAGGTTCTGGCTGAGCTGGCTGAGCATGGCGAACGCGGCCTGGTCATCGATGGAGAACTGCATCATGAGCGCACCTTTGGCCTGCTCGATGACTGCGCGGTTCTCTGCCGAGCGTGCGACGGCGGCAGCAGTCTCGGGTCCCAGTTCGGCGGCTATGGTGCTGGTCAGGTCCGCAATGGTGCCGCAGAGCCGGACCACGCTCCCGTCTCCGCCCCGCTGGCCTTCGCCCACGGCAAGGATGCGTCGCAGCTTGCTCTTGGTATTGATGATCCGGTGGTAGGCGGCGAATGGCGCGCCCGTCCGTTTGGCCTGATCCAGGACGGCGGCGATGTCCGCACGGTCCTCCACGTACGTGTGGGACAGCAGCAGGTCCGCAGTGGGAACGACTTCACCGGCTGCGAAGCCGTAGATCCTGAAGACCTCATCCGACCAGGACACCTTGTCGGTCGCCGCATCGTAGGAAAACGTGCCCACCGGAAACGATCCGCTCGCAGTCAGGGCTGACGAGTAAGTGTGGATAGCTGGAGTTGTCACGGCACGCCTAGGAAGGAGATGGGTGAGCCAGCTTCATGACCCAGACTCCCAAACCTTAGCACTTCACCCACCTGCATCCCTGCGTTGGCGCGGCTTTCACAATGCGTTGCCGGTTGCGGTCTTGAAGGACAACAGGCACATGGCTAGGTTGATCAGTAGGCTTATGTTTTCCATGAGCAGTGCAGTAACGACCATGCCAGGAGGATTTGAGCATCATGGGCATCGACCAGTACACCTTCCAGGATCCCGTTAAGCGTTACCCGAGCATCTCACCGCCCGAACAGGACCAGCCGGAGCCCGGCCTGGATGCGAAACTGACCCCTCAGACGGACCGGGGCGAGGAATCCTACCGCGGAACCGGCAGGCTCCAGGGCCGCAAGGCCCTGATTACCGGCGCCGATTCCGGCATCGGCGCAGCCGTGGCCATCGGCTATGCCCGGGAGGGCGCCGACGTCGCACTGTCCTACTTGCCGGAGGAGGAAGCGGACGCGAAGGAAATCATCGCGCTGATCGAGGCTGAAGGCCGCACCGCCGTCGCGCTTCCCGGCGATGTCACGGATTCGGAATACTGCCGCGAGCTGGTGCAGAAGGCTGTCGACGGGCTCGGTGGGCTGGACATCCTGGTCAACAACGCCGGCCGGCAGATCGCCGTGGAGAAGCTTGAGGACATCAGCGACGAACAGTTCGACCGGACCTTCAAGACCAACATCTACGCCTTCTTCTGGATCACCAAGGCGGCGCTGCCGCACCTGAAGCCGGGATCCAGCATCGTCAATACGACGTCGATCCAGGCCTACATGCCGTCCCAGGACCTCATTGACTACGCGGCGACCAAGGCGGCCATCAACAACTTCACCAAGGGCCTGGCCCAGCAGCTGGCCCCGCGCGGCATCCGCGTCAATGCCGTGGCCCCCGGCCCCTTCTGGACCCCGCTGCAGGTCTCCTCCGGGCAGCCAAAGGAGGCGCTGCCCGAGTTCGGCAAGTCCACGCCGATCGGCCGGGCCGGCCAGCCCACCGAGCTGGCGCCGGCCTATGTCTTCCTGGCCTCCTCCGAATCCAGCTACGTGATGGGGGAGACCCTCAACGTCAACGGCGGCTCGCCCACTCCGTAGCCGCCGCACCTACCGACCGAACAGCAACCCAGAAACAGCATCCCAGCAGGAGGTATTTCCATGCCCGAAAAGACCCCGGCCGCCAATCAGCAGGCCATTCCCGGAGCCCCCGGCAGCGAACCGCCCACGGTCGCCGAACCCACGGCGCCGCGCGAGCCGCTGCCGCCGAAACCGGATCAGCGTTCGCCGGAGGCTGTTTCCCCGACCGGTACCCCCACCGGCGCGCCGGCCCAGTCGCGAGCGCAGTCCGGCCCGTACCTGACCACCGCCCAGGGCGTGCGCCTGGCGGACACCGACCATTCGCTCAAGGCCGGTTCGCGGGGGCCGACGCTGCTGCAGGACCACCACCTGCGGGAAAAGATCACGCACTTCGACCACGAGCGTATTCCTGAGCGAGTGGTCCATGCCCGCGGGGCCGCCGCCCACGGCACCTTCCGCTCCTATGGAACCGCCGCCAAGATCACCCGTGCCGGCTTCCTCAAAAAGGATGTGGAGACGCCGGTCTTTGTCCGTTTCTCCACGGTGCTCGGGTCCCGTGGTTCAGCGGATACCGTGCGGGACACCAGGGGGTTCGCGACCAAGTTCTACACCGATGAGGGAACCTTCGACCTGGTCGGCAACAACATCCCGGTCTTCTTCATCCAGGACGGGATCAAGTTCCCGGACATCATCCATGCCGGCAAACCGCATCCGGACCGGGAAATTCCGCAGGCGCAGAGCGCCCATGACACATTCTGGGATTTCGTCTCGCTCCACACCGAGGCCCAGGCGCACACGATGTGGAACATGTCGGACCGCGGCATCCCGCGTTCCTACCGGACCATGGAGGGCTTCGGCATCCATACGTTCCGGCTCGTCGACGCGGAAGGGAACACCACCTTGGTCAAGTTCCACTGGAAGCCGAAGCAGGGCGTCCACTCCCTGGTGTGGGAGGAGGCCCAGATCATCAACGGCATGGACCCGGATTTCCACCGCCGCGACCTGGCTGACGCCATTGAATCCGGCGCCTTCCCCGAGTGGGAACTGGGTATCCAGACCTTCCCGGACACCGAGGACCAGATGTTCCAGGGCATTGACCTGCTCGATCCGACCAAGTTCGTGCCCGAGGAACTGGCGCCCGTGCAGCCGATCGGCCTGCTGACGCTCAATGCCAACCCCACCAACTTCTTCGCCGAAACGGAGCAGGTGGCCTTCCACCCCGGGCATCTGGTACCGGGCATCGATGTGACAAACGACCCGCTGCTGCAGGCTCGGCTGTTTTCCTACCTGGACACGCAGATCAGCCGGCTGGGTGGACCGAACTTCGCACAGATCCCGATCAACCGTCCGCAGGCCCCGGTCAACGACATGTTCCGCGATGGTATGCACCAGACCGGCGTCCACGCCGGTGTGGCCCCCTACAAGCCGAACTCGCTGGACGGCGGCTGCCCGTTCATGGCCGGCCTGAACGGCGACGGCGCGGCCGTGGGGGCGTTCGTGGACGTTCCGGAAGCGTTGGCGGCGGCTGCCAAGAAGCGGGAAAACCCCGCGTCCTTCGACGACCACTTCAGCCAGGCACGGCTATTCTTCCGCAGCCTGACGCCGGTGGAACGGGACCATCTGGTCCAGGCCTACACGTTCGAGCTCGGCAAGTGCTATGAAACGGCGGTGCGCGAGCGCCAGCTGCAGGCCCTGGCCAACATCGACGCCGAACTGTGCGCCGCCGTCGCCGCCGGCCTCGGCCTGCCGGCGCCGGCGCCCACCCAGCAGCCGGCCGACGTCGAACCGAGTCCGGCACTGTCCCAGGTCGGCCGGAAATGGCCGACCGCGGGCCGCGTCATCGGCATCATCGCGGATGAAAAAAGCGACCTTGCCGGAGTGCGCCGGCTCCGCGAGGCCATCCTGGCCGCCGGTATGGTGCCGCTGGTCATCGCCCCGACAGGCGGTTTCCTGGACGGTGGCCTGACCGTGCAGCGCACCTTCCTGACGGCCCGCTCGACCGAGTTCGACGCGCTGCTGGTGGCCGGTGCGCCGGCCCGGGGCGCGGACGCCGTGGACGGCAGGGACGCCAAGGCCGGCGATCCGTTCCAGGTGGCCGGGGACGTGGTGGATCCGCGCGTGACGATGATGCTTTCCGAGGCTTTCCGCCACGCCAAGGCGATCGGCGGCTGGGGCGAGGCGGAGATCGTCACCACCGCCGCCGGGATCGACGCCGGCGCCCCCGGCGTCGTGCTGAACCTGGATCCGGAGGACGTGCTGAAGAAGGTCACCGAACTGCTGGCAGAACACCGCGTCTGGGACCGCTTCCCGGCGCTGTCTTCCTAGCGGCCCAAACAGTCGACGGCGGCACCCGGGTGGATGCCGCCGTCGACAGCGTTAAGGATCAGGAGCTTAGGAAGTGCTCACGGTCTTGGTGCGGTGGTCGTAGTGGAAGGTCACCGCACCGCCCGGGTGGTGGAGGTCGATGTTGGCGCCGTCGCGGTGGCCGAAAGCGCCGTAGTTCTCATCCCAGGAGCGGTTGATCGCGGCCTTGTAGGCGTAGGTGCCGGCCGGAAGGTCCACAGTCAGCTTCCACAGCTGGTCCTTCGGGTCGAGCCGCAGCTGCACCTCGTCCCGCTCCGGCGCCCAGTCCGCCGGGCAGCCCAGGAAAGTGTTCAGCGTGCCGGCGATGGCTACGGCCTCCGGCTGCGGGAAGGTTTCCACGGGAGCTTCGTCCGTTTCCTCCGCGATATCCGGCTCGTTCTCCGCGGTCGGAACAGCGGAGGCCTCCGCGGATCCGCGCACGGCATCCTCGAGGACCGCTTCGGTTTCCGCAGCCTTGTCCTTGGCCTCGTCCTCGGCCAGCTTGACGGCGGCCTTGGCGGTCTTGCCGGCTGCGCTCTTGGGCGCTGCCTTGGGCTCGGCCTTCGCGGTGGACGTATTGCTCTGCAGGGCGTCCATCAGTTCCGGGATCTCGGGGAAGTCGGCGCGCGCCTGGCGGCCGGCATCGGTGATGCTCCACAGGCTGCGCCCTTCCTTGACGATCCAGCCGGCCTTGACCAGCTTGGCCGTGGCGGTCGCCAGGGCCTTTTCGCCGCGAGGTACGCCGCTGCTCAGGAGTCCGCTTTCATGCGCGGTCAGCGGCACGCGTTCGATGGCCTGTGCCAGTACAGCGTTGCGGCTCAGTTTCTGGTCCGCCTCGGCGGACGGTTCGGCAAGAATGTCAAGAACGGCCTTCAGGCGAAGGGCAGTGTTTTCAGCGGTGTTTGTACCCAATGTTGTTCCTTCAGTCACAGGCAGCACGTATCCGCAGTCTCGCACAGGACGGCCGGTTCCGGCAGCATTTGACGCATTAATACGCGTTAAATGCGGGTGAATAAGCGCAAACAGGTGGTTCAGCCGGCGGAAAGCCCTTCCGCGAGCCACTTCATGGCGTCCGGCCGGGAGTTGAAGAAGCGGGTCGGGCACGGCGGGGTATGGACCCCCAGGAAGAAGTTGGCCAGCACGCGGTCCACTGGAGACCGGCCCAGCAGGGCGATCCGGTTCGCCGCGCAGGGAATGGAGAACACGGCCCGCGCGCTGCGGCTGACGGAAGCGGTGGTGGCCATGTCCACCAGCATCGGATGCTCACTGTCCCCGCAGATTTCATTGACCTTGGCCATGGCCGCCTTGGCGTCCACTTCCTCGATGGCCACGTCCTGGTCCCAGATCAGGTGCAGGATGCCGTCGCTGCGCAGTTCGAGCGTGCCTTTGCCGCCTTCGAAGGACTGCCTGGTCATCGGTTGCTCCTTCCGGAAGGTCAGGTCAATGAAATCCAGTCTGGACCAGAACCCAGTGTATTCAACGGGGGTGGGGGCCGGATTCCTCGGGCGGGGCAGCGTCGGAGTCCTCCGCTTCCGCCATGGCCGCCTGGCTGAACGGCACGGCCTCGGGCACGGCCGGGGCGCTGCGCACCGGTACCGGCCGGCGTTCACGCAGCGGGTCGCGGCGCAGGTCCGCGTACAGGGCAACGCACAGGCCGATCATGATCAGGACGAACGGCGTTGATGCCAGGATGGTGAAGGTCTGCAGCGCGCCCAGTCCGCCGACAAAGAGCAGGACCGCGGCAACAGTGCCGGTGAGGATGGCCCAAAGGATCACCAGGGGTTTCCAAGGGTCCTTCCGGCCGCCGGTGGACAGCGTGCCCAGCACCAGCGAACCGGCATCGGCGCCGCTGACAAAGAAGACGGCGGTGAGCGTCATGACCACCAGCGCCGCACCGATGAAGAACGGATACTCCTGCAGGGCCGCGAAGAAGCCGGCAGCCTCGCTGCCCGTGCCGGCGATGTCCGTGCCGCCCAGCTGCAGGTTGATTCCTGCGCCGCCGAACACGGTGAACCATACGGTGCTGACTGCAGTCGGCACCAGCATCACGCCCAGGACGAATTCACGCACCGTGCGTCCCCGGGAAATCTTGGCGATGAAAGTGCCGACGAACGGCGTCCAGGAAATCCACCAGGCCCAGTAGAAGATGGTCCAGCTGGCCAGCCAGTCAGTGCCGCCGAAGACGGCGGAGTGGAAGCTCATCGGGATCAGATTCGTCAGGTAGGACCCGATGGAGTTCGGCAGCAGGTCCAGGATGAAGACCGTAGGTCCGACCACGAAGACGAACACCAGCAGGACAGCGGCCAGCACCATATTGGTGTTGCTCAGCCACTTGATACCGCGGGAGATTCCGCTGGCGGCGGAGATGACGACGCCGACGGTCAGCACGCAGATGATTATGATCGGCAGGCCGGCGGTCGGGTTTTCATCGAATTCCCCGGTAGTCAGCAGAGACAGCCCGGCTGCGATCTGCAGGGCGCCCAGGCCCAGCGACGTCGCCGAACCGAACTTGGTGCAGATAATGGCCAGGATGTCGATCGGCTTGCCCCAGCCCTTGTCCACGATCCGCTCCTTGCCGAACAGCGACTGGAACGGTGCGCTCATCAGGTTCCCGCGGCCCATCCGGTAGGTCGAATAAGCCAAGGCAAGCCCGACGACGGCGTAGATCGCCCACGGGTGCAGCCCCCAGTGGAAGAACGTGTACGCCATGGCGGTGCTGGCGGCTTCCGGACTTCCTGGTTCGACATCCACGAACGGTGGCGGCGAGGCCAGGTGCGTCACCGGTTCGTAGACCCCGAAGAACATCAGACCGATGCCCATACCGGCGCTGAACATCATGGCGACCCAGGACAAGGTGGAAAACTCCGCTTCCTCGCCGTCGCGGGCGAGGGGAATCCGGCCGTAACGGCCGAAGGCCAGAACCAGCGAAAAGGCCACGAAGCCGGTGGCCCCGAGGATGAACAGCCAGCCAAAGTTACCGGTCACCCAGGACAGGGCGGCTGCCGTGGCGGTGCCCACTGCCTCCGTGAACATGACGCCCAGCAGGCAGACGACGGCGATGATGCCCACCGACACCCCAAAAACCGTCTTGTCGACCGTGGCCCAGCCTTTGGCCGGAGGGGCAGGCTGCGCGTCTCCCAGACGCGATTTCAGGGTCTCGTCCGGTGGGTCGATATGCATGTCACTCCTCGCTGGTTGGGGGCAGTTCCGCGACGGGCGCGGGCCCAGCGGAAGCTACGCCGTCGCGCTGTGGTGACCGTCCTGAGTATAGTTGCCGCCATGACTGAAGGCGATGTTGCAGGAACCGGCGAAGTGGACTACTACACGCGCAGCGGGGATTCGGGCCGCACGGATTTCGGCGCGTACGGCAATCTCCCCAAGCATGACGTTCGGGTCGCGGCCTATGCGGAATGCGATGAGGCCAACGCCGCAGTCAGCTTTGCCATTGCCGGCAGCGGCCTGCCCACCCACCTCATCTCCACGCTTATCAGCGTCCAGAACGATCTGTATGACCTCGCCGCGGACCTCCATGTTCCCCTGAACAGCCCCGAACCGGCAGAGGCCAGGATCGTGGCCGAGCACGTCGAGCGACTGGAGCGGGCCATCGACCATTTCGCCCCGACGGCAGGAGACCTCAGCGGGATGGTCCTTCCGGGCGGCACCGTTGCGGCGGCGCTGCTGTACCAGGCCCGCGCCGTGGTCAGGCGCGCCGAACGAGCCGTCTGGACCGCGGTCGAACAGCATCCGGACGGGATCAATCCCATGGCGGCCCGCTACCTGAACCGGCTGTCGGCGCTGCTGTTCGTGCTGGCCCGCGCAGCCAATGCAGAACATGGCGATGTGGTGTGGGTGCCCGAGGCCTCCGTGCGGCCGCTGGCCACCGGCGGCGGGGACGCGGCGGCCGCAGAAGGCGATTGAGGTCTAGTCCTCGTCCAGCGCCGCGGACAGCCGGACCCGCCGCTTCGGCGCTTCCTCCGCCGGCACGGTGCCAACGATACCGGCGGTGTCATCGGCGACCTCGAAGACAATCAGTGGGTCGCCCACGTTGATCGTCCCGCCGGGCTCGCCGTAGACCCGCAGGACCCTGCCGGCCTGCGGCGAGGGCAGTTCCAGCGAGGATTTGGCGGTCTCCACCTCGACCATCGGTTGGTTGCGCTCGACCTGGTCGCCCTCGGCGACCAGCCATTCCAGGATCGTCGCCTCGATGAGGCCTTCGCCAAGGTCCGGAAGCGGGACGGACAGTTCAGCCACGGCGGTACTCCAATACGCGCTGGATTCCATACAGGATGCGGTCGATGTTCGGGATGTATTCGTCTTCGAGGTCGCCGGAGGGGTATGGGACGTCGAAGCCGGTGACACGCTCCACCGGAGCGCGCAGGGTGCCGAAGCAGCGTTCGGTGGCCAGCGCGGCCACCTCCGCGCCCAGGCCGGAGGTCAGCGGCCCTTCATGGACGACGACGGCGCGGCGCGTCTTCGTGACGGAGGCCGCCAGACCGTCGGCGTCGATCGGCTTGAGCCAGCGCAGGTCCAGCACTTCGGCCTGGATGCCGTCCTCGGCGGCCAGTTCCGCCACCTGCAGGCAGCGGGCGACCATGGCGCCCCAGGCCACCAGGGTCACGTGCTTGCCGGGGCGGACGACGACGGAACCGGACAGGCCGCCGTCGTTCTCCAGGTCCACCTCTTCGCGGTGCCAGTAGCGGGACTTCGGTTCCATAAAGACCACCGGGTCCGGCATCGCCACCGCGAGCCTGAGCAGGTGATAGGCCTGGTGTGGGTTCGACGGCGAGACGACCTTCAGCCCCGGAACGTGGGCAAAGAGCGCCTCGAGGCTTTCGCCGTGGTGTTCGGGCGCGCGGATTCCGCCGAAGCTCGGCACCCGCAGGGTCACCGGCATGGGCAGGCTGCCGCGGCTGCGGTAGTTCATCCGGGCGAGCTGCGTGACAATCTGGTTGACCGCCGGGTAGGCGAAGCCGTCGAACTGGACCTCCGGGATGGGATGCCAGCCGGCCATGGCCAGCCCTACAGACATGCCGAGGATGCCGGATTCGGCCAGCGGGGTGTCGAAGACCCGCTCCGCGCCGAATCTGGCCTGCAGCCCATCGGTGATCCGGAAGACGCCGCCGAGCCGGCCGACGTCCTCGCCGAACACCAGCGCGCGGCCGTCCCGCTCCAGGACGTCGCCCAGGGCGCGGTTGAGTGCCTGCTGCATGGACAGGGACATCAGTCCGGATTCGGTGGCTGAGGGAACGCCGGTGGTTGAGGGAGCGAGGGACGAGCGAGTCGAAGCCCCTGCTGCGGCGGTTGTCTCAGACATGCTCGGACTCCTCTCGCCAGCGGCGCGCCTGCGCCTGCAGGGCAGGTGTCGGTTCCTGGAAAACGAAGTCGAACATTTCACGGCCGGGGCGGCTGCCCAAGGCTGCCAGGCCCTGCCGCACGACCTCTGCTTCCTGCCGGGCCAGGGCGTCGGCTTCGGCGAAGAAGTCCTCGCCGGCCACCCCGGTCTGTGCCAGATGGCGGCGGAACCGTGCGACGGGATCCTCCCCGGCATCCCGCCGTTCCTCCTCCAGGGTGCGGTAGCGCCCCGGGTCGTCGCTGGTGGAGTGCGGTCCGCGCCGGTAGGTCATGGCTTCGACGATCACAGGTCCGTCCCCGGAGCGGGCGTGGGCCGCGGCGCGGGAAGTGGCCTCCAGCACGGCGAGCACGTCGTTGCCGTCGACGCGGAAGGCCGGCATACCGTAGCCGGCAGCGCGTGCGGCGACTGAACCGCCGGCCACCTGCCGTTCGGTGGGCACGGAGATGGCCCAGCCGTTGTTCTGGATGAAGAAGACCACCGGGGCCTTCATCACGGCGGCAAAGTTCATCGCCTCGTGCGCGTCTCCCTGCGAGCTGGCACCGTCGCCGAAGTACGTCAGGGCCACGCCGGAGGCGCGGTCCAGCTTCTGCCCGAGGGCCCAGCCGACGGCGTGCAGGATCGATCCGCCGACCACCGCCTGGATCGGTGCCAGTCGGGTTTCGGCAGGGTTGTACAGGCCGCCGTGCCAGATCGCCTTGTGCGTGGACATGTACTCGACCATGTCCACGCCCACGGTGCGGGCGACGCCCATTTCGCGGTAGGTGGGGAAGATGAAGTCCTGGTCCAGGTCCATGGCGCAGCCGCTGCCGACCTGGGCGGCCTCCTGCCCGTGCATCGGGGCATAGCCGGGGATCAGTCCCTGCCGCTGCCAGACGACAGCGGCGGTGTCCAAAACCCGGACGGCGGACAGCAGCCGGTACAGCTCCCTGAGCCGCGCGCCGTCAGGCCGGGCGGCCGGGTACAGCACGGGGGCGGTGCCGAGGTGTTCCAGTGGAGAACCCATGGATGCTCCGTTCATCGGGGCGGATCAAGGCGTAGTGAAAAGGAACTTAGCCGGGTCCGAATGACTGTGCAATAGTGGCAATCATTCCATGGCAAAATGTGCAGATATACGGAAATTAGAGCGATGCTCCTGCACATATTGCCATCCGAATGGAATGCAAGGCTGTAAATCTGCAAACAGCGGCGGCATCCGGAACCGGCGCGCCGCCGGCGGGTGCCGCCGTCGTTCCTTTCAGCCGCAGTTCCGCTCAGCGGCTTAGCGCGAAATCGCGTGCACCACCTCTCCGATCTGGGCCTCCTGGCAGTGCCGGGCGAGGTCGCCCTGGCTCAGCATGCCAACCAGATTGTGGCTCTCATCGATCACCGGAAGCCGGCGGATCTGATGCCGCTCCATCAGCTCCATGGCATGTTCAATGCTCTCGTCCGCACCGATGGTGACGGGCTTGCCCTCGGCCAGATCCCCGGCCTTGGTGCTGCGCGGATCGCCGCCCATCGCCAGGCACTTAATGACGATATCGCGGTCCGTGATCATGCCGTGAAGGCGCTGGTCCTCGCCGCAGATCGGCAGCGAACCGACGTCCAGTTCCCGCATCTTCCGGGCGGCCTGTTCAAGGGATTCATTCTCACCGATGCATTCGCAGCCGGTGTGCATGAACTCGCGTGCGACGCTCATTTGGTTCCTCCTTCATCGACGGTTGCCGACGCGGAGCCATCGGCTCTGTGCCGACACTTCCACGGTATTCCCGCCCGAATACCGTGTCTACGGGCAAAATCTGCCCGCCTCCGCGTCATTACTTGAAGGTTTTCCCAACCAGAAGCGGCGACGCTGGCATAGGCCGCAGCCTGACCAAAGGCTCTCGCTATCCGCTCTACCGAACCTGATCGAGGACCAGACCGAGGAAACAAGGAAAAGAGGATTCCGTGGACACGTCTATCCGCAGCCAAATCAACCAGATCGCCCTGACAATCGTCCGGGTCGTTGCCGGCTTCATTTTCGCAGTGCATGGCTGGCAAAAAATCAATGACTTCACCGTGGCGGGAACCGCGGCGAATTTCGAGCAGATGGGGGTTCCGCTGCCCCAGCTCATGGGCCCCTTTATCTCCTACCTGGAGTTCATCGGAGGCATACTCCTGATCCTGGGCCTGGTGACCCGCCTGGCGGCAATCCTGCTGGTGGGCGACATGATGGGCGCCTTCTTCATCGTCCATCTGCCGGCCGGCTTCTTCGTTGCGGAGGGCGGGTACGAACTGGTCCTGATCCTGGGCACCGTGGCGCTCGCGCTGGCGCTGGTGGGACCGGGCAGGTACTCCGTTGACCGCTACGTCTTCGGACGCCGGGAATCCAAGGTGGCGGTCCTCGCCTGACCACTGCTTCAACTGCATGGAGGCCGACGGCGGCACTCACCGAAGTGTCGCCGTCGGCTTGTGCAGGCTGGTACGGAAGTGCCCTATGAGGCATATGATCATTTCGTGATGCCCGGTGTCGACGGGCCTTAGCTGGGGGATGAATCCATGGGTGGGACACCGTTTGGCTGGACAGGGCTTGGATCGCGGAGGATCTTGCTTTCTTTCAGGCGAGCCCGCACTGTCCTTGGTCTATGCGCCGTGTTCTGGCTCTGGCTGCTGGTTGGCGGGCCTGGATGGCTCCCCGGTGTCTACGAGTCCTTGATGCCCACGATGATGGCCTTGTATGCCGTCAGCGTCCTGCTCCCCGCCTCGATGCTCGCCGGTGCGGTCGCCGGCGCCCTGATCCGCCGGTACGTCGTGCTGCAGGGATCCTCCGCTGCCCAGGAAAGCATTTCCGAAGCACGAGGCCCGGCCAGCATTTCGGGCCGTCCAGTCCTGACCGTTATCCAGGGCTGGCAGGCGCCGGTGAACCGGCTGGCGCAGAGCCGCTGGGCGCAGGCAGGACTGGAGCAGGCGCGCGCACTGCAGAGTAAATGGATCCAGCCGTGGACCGGGGGCAGGAATGGGTGCGGAAGGGGCGAGCAGCAGCGCGCCGGCTAAGTTCCCTCCGTCTCGGGGACGTGCTGGACGAAGCGCCGGTAGCCGAGGAACAGCACCACCGCCAGGCCGATGGCGACGGTGATGAACGTCGTCGTCGCATCGCCTGAGACCAGGCCCCGCCCCACGGCATAGAGCAGGGTGAAAAGACCGCCCAGCATGATGCCGTTGGGGATGACCTTGTTTTTCTTTTCCAGCAGCAGGCTCAGGCCCAGCATCGTCACGGCGAGGACCGTCGAAACGATGGAAACGTTCCGGTTGTAGGATTCCAGCTCATCCTGGAAGGCGCGCTGCTCCTGCTCATACTCGCGCTGCTGCTGGACCTGTTCAGGGGACGGATCGCCGGCCTGCGGGGTGGACAGTTCGATCGGGAACTCCGGCATTTCCGGCGGCGGGTAGAAGGTGCGGATCCCCAAGCCGGCAAAGAGCGCCAGCATGACACCCAGGAAGAACGCGTAGACGATCCTGAGCACTTTGTCATCCATGGACAAATTTTAGTCGCGGGTGGACATAATGGCCCCATGAGCATCATCAAAATCAACGCCATCACTGTGCCCGCCGACAGCGGAGACGAGCTTGCGCACCGGTTCGCCGCCCGTGCCGGCGCCGTCGACAACCAGGACGGCTTCGAAGGCTTCGAACTGCTGCAGCCCACCGATGACCGCACCACCTGGCTGGTCATCACCCGCTGGCGGGACGAGGAATCCTTCAAGGCCTGGGTCTCCTCCAAGTCCTTCTCCCAGGGGCACCAGTCCGAAGCAGCCAGCGGCGAGCAGAAGAAGCCCGTGGGCATGAGCTCCGAGCTATGGAGCTACAAGGTTGCCGGCGGCAGCAAGGGCAAGCAGGCCTGAAACGGCAACCGGCGGCGGCCGGAAGACCGGCCGCCGCCAGCACTGCTTCCTAGGTACGGCCCTGCCGGTCAGGTGAAGTTGCCGCCGCGGAACGAACTGCCGGCCGTGCGGAAACCGGACGGTTCAACGGATGATCCTGTGCCCGGCGTGCCGTAGCTCCGTCGTCCGGAGCGCCGTCCTGCGTGCCGCGGCGCTTTGCCTCGCACGGGTCCGCACCGGCGGTGCCGGCGCCGGGCTCTCGGCGGCGTTGGCCGCCAAGGCGCCCACCCCCACTCCGCCTGATGCCACGGCTGCGGCCAGCGCGAGCCCCGCCATGCGGCGCTTCCCGGCCCTGCCGGCGTCGGCTTGCTCTGTCGTCATGGTCTTCCCTTCCTTTGTGTTCCTGCCTGCCAGGAGGCAGGCAATGCCATGCTCCGGCGCGAGGCTATGACTGGGCTGTGCCTGTTCTGGCGTTCGTGATCGACTCGGTCAGCGATGTCCGCGTGGCCGCGCCGGGCCACCGGTGGACGCTGGAGCTGCCGGATGACCCGGTGGAGGTCCGCGGCGATGCCGGGCAGCTGCGTCAGGTGCTGATCAACATGCTGTCCAATGCACATAAACACACCGACGCCGGCACCGCCGTGGCCACGTCTCTCACCGCGTTGCCGGACGGCGGGGCCCAGATCCGGGTGGTGGACAACGGCCCGGGGAATCCGCCGGAGTTCCTCGAGCGGATCTTCTCCCGCTTTGCCCAGGCCGATGCCGCACGTTCAGCCGCCGGGTCCAGCGGACTGGGACTGGCCATCGCCGAGGCGATCGTGAACAATCATGGCGGCAGCATCGGCGTCGCACGTGAACCGGGACGGATCGAATTCACGGTCCTCCTTCCGGCCGGAGCGGGCGTCCCCACCGACGGGAGGGATCCTTCATGAGCACACCCATTCCGCATGACCGTCCGGCCGCTTTGGCGCTGTGGCAGGAGTACCTGGTCGCGTTCCCGGACCGCACTTTTCCCGGCGAGCAGCCGGTGATCGACCATTTCGGGGATTCACCGGAGCTGGCCGACGAGCTGCTCGAGTTGGTCCTCGACGGGACCAAGCGGGCCACGGCCACGCTGCTGGTGGACCTGCTGGCCGACGGCGAACCCCTGCCCAGCATCGGCGGGCACTGGATCGCCTGCGACGGCAGGGGCCAGCCGCGGGCCGTGCTGCGGACCACGGAACTGCGGATCGGCCGGGCGGACAGCGTGGACGAAGACTTTGTGCGCGACGAGGGCGAATTCGACCGCACCCGTGAGGGATGGCTGCAGGGCCACCGCCGGTACTGGAAACGTGAACAGGCGGACCGCGGCAGCGAATGGAACGAAGAGCTCGAGGTCGTCTTCGAACGTTTCGAGGTGGTCTGGCAAATTTAGGCAACTCCCAGCGAGTGTTCAGGAAACACCATGGAACCTGAAAGTTCCCCTCGCTACGATGGTGCTCCATTGCAGACGTGGCATAGCGGGGGGAGGGAACGGAAAGGACATGGACGCAGGACCGTCGCGCCCGCTGGTCATTGCGCTGATCGGCATCGACGGGGCCGGAAAAACGACGGCGGCCCGGCACTTGGTGGAGCAGCTCGCCCTGCGCGGCCGTCCGGCACGCCTGCTGCGCAACCCGGGTGGCCGGAAGAACCTCGACAAACTGGCCGCCCGCTTCCGATCATCCGCCGAGCGGCTCCTGGGGAGCCGCATGCTGGGGCGGCTTGAAACCCTGATCCGGGTGCTGGCCCTGCTGCGTCTTTTCCTGCCCGTGGAGCCCGGCGCCGTCACTGTGCTGGACCGCCACCTGTACTGCCAGCTGGCGCTGCTGAGAATGCGCGGGTGCCGGCCGGGCTGGCTGCTCCGCTGGGCCCTGCGGCACCTGCCCCGGCCCGACGACGTCGTCTATTTTGCGCTGCCGCCGGAGCGTGCGTGGGAACGGATTAACCGCCGCGGCGAAGACCGCGAAACCCTGGAGTATCTGGCGGCCTTCGACAAGGCCTACCGGTCCCTTGAGGACTTTCCGTCCTTCCACCTGGTCGACGCCGGCACCTCCCTTGACGAGATCCAGCGGCAGCTGGACCGGATCATCGCCGCGGCAGCCGGCGCGGAGTACGGATCCGCCGTCCTGCCGGCCCGGGAATAGACTGCAGGAGTCCCTACCTGGGAGGAGATTCCTGATTGAACGTCCCAAAGCTGAAGGTAGCCATTCTCGACGGCAGTTACTTCACGCCCTCCAAGACAACGGTCTTGCTGGAGTCCGTGGCCAGGGAGCTGGGCCGGCACCGGGAGGCCGAGATCAGGGAAATCAGCGTTGGCGAACTGGGCCCGGGCTTCACCTCCGCGCTGTCGCGCGACGAGTTGGCCGCCGACGTCCTGGCCGAACTGGAGGCCTTTGAGCAGGCGGACCTGGTGATCGCGGGCAGTCCCGTGTACAAGGGGTCCTACACCGGGCTGTTCAAGCACTTCATGGACTTTGTGGATCCGGGAGCGCTGGTGAACAAGCCGGTGCTGCTGGTGGCCAATGGCGGCAGCGACCGGCACCTGCTGATGATCGACCACGAATTGCGGCCGCTGTTCGGCTTCTTCCAGGCGTTCATTGGACCGGCTGCGGTCTATGCCAGCTATGACGATTTCGACGGGCTGGTGATCGTCAACCGGCGCCTGAATTCCCGCGTCAGCACAGCGGTGCGTGGTCTGCTGCCGGCGCTGCCGCAGTGACCGTTTGGACCCTCCCGCCGCGGGAGGGTCCATAGTGGCAACCATGGATGCGGCGAGAATCGGAGTCTTTGCCCAACTGACCGGGCTGAGCATTAAGGCATTGCGTTGGTATGACGAGCAGGGGGTGCTGAAACCGGATTACGTTGATCCACGTACGCGGTACCGGGCCTACAGCGTAGGGCAGCTCGATGAGGCACTGACGATCAAAGCGCTCCGCGATGCCGGTGTTCCGCTTGCCTCCGTGGTCACTGTCCTGGCCGGCGAAAGCGATGCGGCGGAAGTGCTGGCAGGCCACCGGGAAGCGGTGGAGGAGGAGCGGAGCGTACAGGATGCCGCCTTCGCCGCAGCCGCGCGGTTCCTCACGGAAAAGGACGGTGACTTCGGCCTGCGTGTTGAGCTTGCGGACGCCGTCCCATACCTGTCCCTGACGGCAGCAACCATCGCGCCCGCCGATGCGCAAGGCGGCGGGCAGGCCGAAGACGCCGTGGCCCAGGCGCTGGAACGTGCCTACGGCGCTTTGCAGCGGGCCGGCGTGGAGCCGGCAGGGACGTGGTGGCTGTGCTTTGCGGAATCCTCCGCAGCCGGTTCCGTGGACGTCAACGTCTATTGGCCGCTCGAACGGCAGTGTCCTGCCGCCGTCGAGGTCCTGGGCGCGGGGGCGTCGACTGGAACCTGGCCGGGCGGGCGGGAAGTCGTCGTCGAACGCGCCGTCGGCACGGACGAGGCTGCCACCAGCTATAATCCCGGTTTGCTCGCCATGATCCATGTCGCCCGCAGCCGGGGGGGGGGGGGGGGAACCTGCCATCGACTCGGTGCGGCAGTTCAGCCCGTGGCCGGCGGCTGATGGCGGGATGGCTGTGCGGCTGAGTGCTTCGCTCGGAGGGCAGCGTGGTTGATTCTGCGGCACTGTCCGCCTCAGGGCCTGTACCGGACCTGGCTTCGTACCATTACTGCGTCTTCGTCCGGGACCGGCCGCTGTCCGGCATTCAACGTGCGACGGCGGCGCTGCGCACCGTGGCCAGCGAGGAACCCTAGGACCTGCGGCCGATCCCCCGGCTCTTAAAGAGAGCGACACCGGCGGGGTGTAGGGAGCAGTTGGGGGAAGCTGCTCGACCCGCCGGTGTCTTCATCACTCGCACCTTATGAGGTATTTAGAACATTAGGACCAGGAAATGAAAGAACCCGGCGTGCAGCCTGTTAATAGGCTGGGAACGGGGCGAATTCAGTCCCGGATGATTGGCACCTTCGTTCCTGTAGGGGCGGGCTGTTCGGGCACCGGGATGCGGACCTCCAGTACCCCGTCCTTGTATTTCGCGCTCACGTCCTCCTGCCTGCAGCCGGCAGGCAGCGAAATGTTGCGGACGAAAGTTCCGTAGCGGAACTCGGACCGGTATCCCGTCTTGTCCTTGTGCTCGGTCTTTTCCTGGCGCTCGGCCCGGATGTGGAGGACGCCGTCGGTCACGGAAACATCCACGTCCTCATCCGGATCGACCCCGGGCAGCTCGGCCCGCACCACCATCGTGTCGCCGTCCCGGAATTCTTCCACCCGGAGGGAGGATGCGTCCCAATCACCTTCGAAGAAACGGCGGAAGGGCTCCGGAAATTCGAAGCGGTCCCGCCGCGCGATTCCAACCATGATTGCATCTCCTGTCAATCTGACGATCACCAGATTACTCCGGTACGGGGGCGCCGGAGCCTGCGTACCCGGCCGCCTATCGGAAGGAACGAAGGCTCTCGCCCGATATCGCTGCGGCCCTCGAAAACAAGCGACGGCGGCACTAATGTGCCGCCGTCGGTGGTCTTGCTATGGGTGGAGCTTAGAGAAGCGTTGTCTGGCCGTAGGCCTCGAATATGGCCGCGCCGCCAAGGCGCTCATACATGGCCAGGACCCCGCCGGCCAAGGCCAAGGAAGCAGCCAGCCAGATGCCGGAAGCAATGGAGATGAACTTCGCGTCCTCACGCGTCAGCACGGCCCCGGACTCGACTGCGACGGAAGCACCGGCAGATGAAATGACGTTGGAGGCCCTGTCCGCCGTGCCGTCGTCGAGGTAGGCGACCATGGTGTTGTTGCGCCGGTCGAAGGCCATTCGGCAGATGCTGTTACCGTGGCGGGCCAGCAGAATGTCTTCCCCAATATGCAGCCGCCGACGTTGCAGTATCACCTATACCTCCGAAGTCCATTGCATGAATGCGAGGCGTCCCGCAGATACCGGGCGCTACTAAAATGTTATCCCGCAAATGTGGCGACCCACGCCGATTATCGAGTAAGATCCGCCACCACAGGATGTGATGCCCTTCATGGCGGCCGAAATCTGCTCCGAAGGTCGCCGGCCGCAGCAACCCAACGGCGGACCCACCCTGGCTGCTGACACGCAGGACTCCTTTCGGTACGTTGGAGCGCAGACCGTCCTTTGCCGCGGCTTCCGTTTTCAACGACTGGAGGATTCCGATGTCCCTGAAGCAGCCCCTGCCGACGAAGCAGACAAGCAAGACCGCGAAGATCCTGTATCGGCCGATTGGCCTGGTGTCCGGCATTGTCGGGGGCCTTGTGGCTGCCCAGGTCTTCAAGCAGATCTGGAAGCGGGTTTCGCCCGGCCATCAGGCCGGTGCCCCAAAGGCGCTGGATGCCGGCTATTCCTGGAAGGAAATGCTGGCAGCCGCATTTATCCAGGGTGCGATCTACGCGGTGGTCAAGGCCCTCATTGACCGCGGCGGCGCACGCGCCTTCGAGAGCCTGACCGGGCAGTGGCCCGGAAAGCTGCCGGAGATCGAGTAGGTGCCCAAAATCCGGAACGGACTCTCAATCGCAGCAGCAGTTACCCTGACATAATGAACGAATCCTTGCCCGATGCCGTGAATGCAGAGGCCTTCGAAGCCGCCGTCGAAGCCGCGCGGAAGAGCCTGGCGGAAGGCGGCATCCCCATCGGGGCCGCCCTGGAGCGCGGCGGGCGAATCATCGCCACCGGGCACAATGAGCGCGTACAGAACGGCGACCCGATAGCGCACGGGGAAATGGCCTGCCTGCGGGCGGCCGGGCGGCAGGCGACCTACCGCGACACCACCCTCTACACCACGTTGGCCCCGTGCGCGATGTGCACCGGAACCATCATCCAGTTCAAGATTCCGCGCGTGGTGGTCGGTGAGGCGCGGACCTTCGCTGGTGAATTCGAGTTGCTGCGTTCCCGGGGCGTGGATGTGGTGGTGCTGGACGACGCGCGCTGTGCCGGGATGATGGAGCGGTTCCAGCAGGAGAACCCCCGGCTGTGGGCTGAAGACATTGCCGAGGAGGACTAGCATCCAAGGCCCTCCCACCACTCGTTGCGCTCGCAGCGGGTCCCTGGGGCGATAGGCTTGGAGCCATGGCTGAAGATCCTGATCCGCAGACTGCCGTACCCGAAGCCCGCCTCGTGGCAACCGTGACCGGAAACGTCCAGGGCGTTGGCTTCCGCTACTGGGTCCGCGCGGAGGCCGAGGAGCTGGGACTGAACGGCGTGGCCACGAACCAGCTGGATGGCTCCGTGGAGGTGGTCGCCGAAGGCACCCGGGAGGCCGCCGAGAAGCTGCTGCGGGCGCTGAAATCAGGCAGGACGCCGGGCCGGGTCGACGAAGTCGACGCAGATTTCGCCGATGCCACCGGCGACTATATCCGCTTCCACGTGCGCTGACGCTTCCGGGGGCGCTGAGCAGGCGGGCCACCGGGCTGTGGAGGGCAATTGTGTCGCGGCCTAATGTAACAAAATGATAACTTGTTCAGACTGCTGATTTCCGGTGTTCCCGGACCCTGCCGGATCGTTGCCAGTTAGCGGCTGGATCGGGGTTGCCCCCGCACCTCTGGAAGCCCGTCATGAGCGCGATCCGGGCCCTTTTTGCCCCTTCCCCGGTTGCATCTGAATCTGAGCTCGTTAAGTTGGAATGGATGCTTGAACAACTGGTAAAAACCCCGATAAGTCAGCAGCTCGAACTCACACTCCGTACGCCGGCGCTTGAAGATGGACAGTCCATGTGGCGCATGGCCAGGGACTCCAAAGTCCTGGACCTGAACTCCTCCTACTCTTACATCCTGTGGTGCCGGGACTTCGCCGAAACGTCGATCATGGCCGACGTCGATGGTCGTCCCGCGGGCTTCATCACCGGCTACCTGCGGCCCGATGAACCAGGAACCCTGATGATCTGGCAGGTGGCAGTCGATGAGGCCTACCGCGGCCAGCGGATCGCCGGCACCATGCTCGACGCGCTGGCCTCCCGCACCGGGGCCAGGCGGGTGGAAACCACCATCACCGATGACAATGAAGCCTCCATGCGTCTCTTCCACGGCTTCGCGGCTCGCCGGAACGCCGGACTGGAACGTTCGCCGCTGATCCTGGACACCATGTTCCCGGACGGCCACGACACCGAATTCCTGTTCCGCATCGGCCCGCTGGGCTGATTTCTCCGGCATTATTTTGCCGGCTTCGCCGCCGGCAGCACGCACGATTCCCCCATTCCGTGGCTACCCGTGTCTCCGGCAATCGGCCGGAAGGCGCCGGGCGGCTCCAACCGAAGGAAATCTTTCCCGTGACAGACATTTTTGAAACCCTGGAATCCGAAGTCCGCAGCTACTGCCGCAGCTGGCCCGCCGTCTTCGAACGGGCACAGGGCAGCACCATGTACAGCGAGGACGGCCAGGAGTACCTGGACTTCTTTGCCGGCGCCGGTGCCCTTAATTACGGGCACAACAATGCCGCCCTGCTGGAGCCGCTGCTGGACTACCTGCGCAGCGGCGCCCTGGTGCACAGCCTGGATATGAAGACCCCGGCCAAGCGCCGTTTCCTGGAAACCTTCCAGGACGTGATCCTTAAGCCGCGCAACCTGGACTACAAGGTCATGTTCCCCGGCCCCACCGGCACCAACACCGTTGAGGCCGCGCTGAAGCTGGCCCGCAAGGTCACCGGCCGGCAGCACATCCTCAGCTTCACCAACGCCTTCCACGGCATGACGCTGGGCTCGCTGTCCGTCACCGGCAACTCCATGAAGCGCAAGGGCGCCGGCATCCCGCTGACCAACAGCTCCAAGATCCCCTACGACGACTACTTCGACGGCGAAACGGCGGACTTCCTCTGGCTGGAGCGCGTCCTCGAGGACAGCGGTTCCGGCGTCGACAAGCCCGCCGGCATCATCGTGGAATCCGTCCAGGGCGAGGGCGGCCTGAACGCCGCCCGTGCCAGCTGGCTGCGCGGCCTGCAGGACCTGTGCCGGAAGCATGACATCCTGCTGATCCTCGACGACGTCCAGGCCGGTTGCGGCCGGACCGGCACGTTCTTCAGCTTCGAGGAAGCCGGCATCACCCCGGACATCGTGTGCCTCTCCAAGTCGATCTCCGGCTTCGGCCTGCCGATGGCGCTGACCCTGTTCCGCCCCGAGCTGGACGTCTGGGGACCGGGGGAACATAACGGTACCTTCCGCGGCCACAACCCGGCCTTCGTCACCGCCACCGCCGCACTGGAAACCTTCTGGCGCGACGGCGGCTTCGAGGACCAGATTGCCGCACGCAGCAAGGAGCTGCATGAGGGCCTGGCGAAGATCGCCGCCCTCACACCCGGCGCCTGCGTGCGCGGCCGCGGCCTGCTGGCCGGCGTCTACTTCGAGGACCAGAGCGCGGCCGGCAAGATCGCCGCCGAGGCCTTCGGGCGCGGCTTGCTGGTCGAGACCTCCGGCCCGGAGAGCGAAGTGGTCAAGGTGATGCCCGCCCTGACGATCAGCGCCGAGGACCTGGCCCGCGGTTTGGACATCCTGCTCGACGCCGCCCGCACCGTGGTCGGCGAACGCGAGCTGGCCGGCGCCCTCTGACCAGCAGAAAATCCGACTTCCCAATCCAGCCAAGGAGCAGAGAATGTACGTTGTAAACCTGAACGACCTTAACGACACCGAGCGTGACATCAAGTCCGAGACCTGGCGCAGCCGCCGCATGGTGCTGGCCCGTGAAGGTGTCGGTTTTTCCCTCCACGACACGGTGATCTACGCCGGAACCACCTCCACCTTCCACTACGCCAACCACATTGAGGCCGTGTACTGCGTGCAGGGCGAGGGCACACTCACCAACGAGGTCACCGGCGAGGTGCACGACCTGCGCGACGGCACCATGTACCTGTTGGACGGCAATGAGAAGCACACCGTACGCGCAAAGACCGAGCTTCGCATGGCCTGCGTCTTCAACCCGCCGGTCACTGGCCGCGAGGTCCACGACGAGAACGGCGTCTACCCGCTGGTCACCGAGGACACCCAGCCGGTCCGTTAAGGCTCCCGCCGACACCGCTGACTCAGCAGCTCGCGCCCCTTTGAACGCTCAAAGGGGCGCGAGCTGCTGAGTGAACGGGGTGAGTCAGGCGTTGCCCTGAAAAGCTACTTGGCCAGGCCGTTCGGCGTCTGCGCGATGGTCAGGTCCGCGAGGATCGGCAGGTGGTCCGAGGACGTGGTGTGAAGAACCTCGGCGTATGTGGGCTCGATGTCGCCCTGGGTCAGGACATAGTCAATGCGGCGGGTCGGGTTCTCCACTGGGATGGTGTAGTCCGCGTCCTGGCCCAGCACGGCGAAGGTGTCGGTGAACTGCGTCAGGAGGTCCTGCATCTCCGGGGACGTCGGGACGGCGTTCAGGTCGCCGACCAGGACCGACGGGCGGTTGGACTCCTCCGTGATCGCCAGGATCTCCTTGACCTGGGACTGGCGCTGTTCGCTGCGCTGGTGGTCTAGGTGCGTGTTGTAGAAGCTGATGTGGTTGCCTTCCACATTGATGACCGCCTCCAGCAGGCCGCGCTGCTCCGTGGGGCGCTCAGCGTACTCGATGTTAGTCAGCAGATGGTTTTCGGACTCCAGGATCGGGTATTCGCTCAGGATCGCGGTGCCGTATTGGCGGCGCTCGGTCTGGCCTTCCGCCGGATCGCGGTCCAGGTTCGCCGCGTAGGTGTAGTGCATGTCCAGGCGGTCGGCCAGCCAGGCGGCCTGGTCCACGAAGTCGCTGCGGGAGGACCAGTGGTTGTCCACTTCCTGCAGGCCGATGATCTCGGAGCCGGTGGCCTCGATGTCACGGGCGATGCGCTCCAGGTCCAGGTGGTCGTCGCCGTCAGCACCGTGGTGGATGTTGAAGGACATGACGCGGACGTCATCCTCGCCCGTGGTCTCCACGGCGGGGGCTGCCGTTGCTGTGGCGGACACGGCCAGCGCGGCGGTGGCGGCGAGGGTGGCAGCGGAGCAGGCGGTTAGGAGTTTCTTAAACACGAGTGATCCCTATGGAGTTGGCTGTTGGGGGCGGGATCAGTAGAGCAGGCCCTGATGAATCGTTCCACAACGTCAGGTGAACGGGACAACGACGGCGGCACTTTGGTTCCGTTTCCAAGAGGGAACCTTAAGTGCCGCCGTCCTGGTGTATTCAGTTCCGGCGGGCCTGCCAAATGGAGAACTCCTCTTCGTGAATGATCTTGCGGGTTCCAACACCGTTCTCCCTGATCCACACGACGCCCAGACCGGGAGCGGTGTCTTCCACCCGGCCTCGGTGGCGCACCATATTCAGGTCGCGGGCTTCGATCTCGTCGCCCCGGCGCAGGGCGGCAAGGTCGCGGATGCGGATGGGTTGCAGTGTCATGTCAATCTCCGGGACGAGGACGGAAGTCGGCAGCTGCCGGAAGGACTCTTCCATCGTCCCGGGCGGATGTTGCGGCCGCGTTTCGGCAAGGTAATTTCCGTGTTCCCGGGCGCCGGAGAAGTGAGCCGCCGTTACTGCTGGGCGCTGTTGCTGACAGTCCTGATCCAGGTTGACACGAACGACGGCGGCACAAAAGCTGCACAAAATTTGGGGGAGTGGCGCACCTGCGGTTTCGTGTGGGACCGGTCAGCGGGGCCCTTCGGCGCCCGCTGACCGGCTGGAGCTAATGATCGTAAATACCGCGTCCGGTCTTTGAGCCGAGGTGTCCGGCGTCTACGAGCCGGCGCAGATTGTTCGGCACCACGAGCGCCGGATCAGGCGATTCCGCGTACATTGCGTCCGCAGCGGAACAGATGACGTCGAGGCCGATGAAATCCGCGAGCTTCAACGGGCCCATCGGATGTCCGCAGCCCAGGGTCATGCCGGCGTCGATTGTTTCCGCCGAAGCATAGCCGCTGTCCAGCATGCGAGCTGCTGCCAGCAGGAACGGAATCAGCAGGGCATTTACTACGAATCCGGGACGGTCCTCGATAGCGACGGGCGTCTTGCCCAGTCCGGTCTCCACGAAGTGCTTGGCCGCCGCAATGGTGCCATCGTTGCTGGCCGGGGTCCGGATGACCTCGACCAGAGGCATGCGCGGCACGGGGTTGAAGAAGTGCAGCCCAAGGAAGCGGCCTCGGTGCTGCAGCGCCTGGGCGAGCTTCGTGACCGGAATTGAGGAGGTGTTGCTGGCGATGATTGTAGTATCGGCGACGTTCTCCTCCAACGTTGCCAGGACGGAGAGCTTGATCTCCAAGACCTCCGGCACCGCTTCGATCACGAGTTGGCAGCTGGAGAGCGCGTCCAACTCCGCGGCCGGGGCCAGCGCACCGAGGTAATCCGAAGCCTCCTGGGCTGAGAGTTGGTCCTTGTCGACGGATCGCTGGAGGTTCGCTTCGATCTGCTTGCGCGCTGCACTCAGCGCGTCCTGGGATGTGTCGTGGAGGATCACCCGCAGCCCGGCGCGCAGGGCGCTTTCAGCGATGCCGCGTCCCATGGCCCCTGAACCGACGACGCCTACCGTGGTAATGGTCATGATACTCATCAAGACTCCCACCTCTTGAACAGCGCGGCGATGGCTTGCCCGCCGCCAATGCACAGCGTGGCGATGCCGAACTCCAGCTCACGGCGCTGGAGATCCAGAGCCACGCGCAACGCCAGAATGGCGCCCGTGGCGCCCACCGGGTGGCCCAGCGCGATCGCTCCGCCGTATGGATTGGTTGCGGCCGGGTCCAGCCCGGCATCCCGGATGACTGCGACGGCCTGGGCGGCAAAAGCCTCGTTCAGTTCGATGATGCCAATGTCCTTGGGCTGCAGGCCGGTTTCGGCGAAGAGTTTCTGCAGAGCCAAGGTGGGTGCGTAGCCCATCAGGGCCGGGTCGATACCGGCAACCGTGACGTGCTCGAGGGTTGCGAGCGCACTCAGGCCGTGTTCGCGCAGGGTACCCTCCCGCATCAGGACCATCGCGGCGGCGCCGTCGTTGATACCCGAGGCATTCCCCGCGGTCACGGATCCGCCCTGCCGGAACGCCGGACGCAGGCCGCTTAGGCTCTCAAGGGTGGTATCCGGACGCGGATGCTCGTCAGTGGTAACCGTTACAGGGTTCCGGCCCGGGACCTTCACCGACGTGATCTCCTCCGCGAAGACCTGCAATGCCGCTGCCGTGGATGCCCGCCGCTGGCTTTCCAAGGCGAATTCATCCTGCTCCGCCCTGCTGATCTTGTACTTGTCCGCAACGTTCTCGGCGGTGACGCCCATGTGTTCGTTGCTGAATGGATCAGTGAGCATGGCCAAGGTTCCATCGACCATGGTGCGGTTGCCCAGCCGCGGATTGGAACGTGACTCGAAATCGAGGAAGGGCATCCGGGACATCGACTCGTCGCCTCCGGCAAGGACAACCTGGGTGGAACCCCAGCGCAGCTGCTGGGCGGCAGACCAGACGGCCTGCAGGCCGCTGCCGCACAGCCTGTTGACCGTCAGAGCCGATGCCGAGGGCAGTACGCCGGCAGACAATGCGACCCGGCGGGCATTATAGGCGTCCGGCCCCGTTTGGCCGACGCAGCCCATGATGACCTCGTCAACGTCCTCAGAGTAGACGCCGCTGCGTTCCAGGGCGGCGGTGGCGGCGATGGCACCGAGTTCATGGGCTGGCAGGCTCATCAGGGAACCTCCGTACCTGCCAACCGGGGTCCTGGCGCCGCCGGCAATGACTATTTTTTCCTGTGGCATGGTTGCTCGATTCTCTGCGGTCCGCCGCAGCGGCGGAGATGGATGGTTGTGCCGGTAAGTTGACGCTTAGCCTGCGATGTCGCGGCCGAGCAGCTGGCGGGCGATGATCCATTTCTGAATCTCGTTGGCCCCTTCATAAATCTCGGTGACCTTGCTGTCCCGGTAGACGGCTTCGACCGGTCCGCGTGTGCCGTCCGCTCCGAGTTCCTGCGTGAACCCGAGTCCGCCGAAAAGCTGGACTGCGTCGCGGGCGATGTCAGCAGCCAGGGAGGTGCCGGCAAGTTTGGCCATTGCCGCTTCAGGCTCCGGGAAGGGGTTTCCGTCGTCCAATCTGAGCGCCGCCTTGATGTACAGCGAGCGAGCGGACTCGAGGGCCAGCGCCCGATCCGCCATCAGGAACTGCCAGTGCTGCATTCCTCCGAGCTTCTGTCCGAATGCCTCCCTGGTCACCAGTCGGTCAGTCATATGGTCGAATGCTGCCTGTGCCATCCCCACTCCGGCGGCAGCAATGGCGATGCGACCGTAGGTCAGCATGGACAGGGCGATCTTCAGGCCACCGCCCTCGTGCCCCAACAGGGCACTTTCCGGCAATTCGACGCCGTCGAGCACCACATCCGCGGTGAGCTGGCCCTTGTTCCCGAGCTTGCGGTCTGCCCGCCCGATGGTGACGCCGGCGGCACTGGCGGGGACTATGAACATGGAAAGCCGCTCGCCTGTGCGGGCCAGGACGAGGATGACGTCCGCTACCGGCGCATTCGTTATCCATCGCTTGCGTCCGTCCAGCCGCCAGCCCGTGGCAGTCCTGATCCCGCTGGTCTGCACGGACTGTGGGCTCAGATCGCTTGACGAACCAGTCTCGCTCGTGGCGAAGGCCCCGATCATGTCTCCACGGATCAGGGGCACGAGCCATTGCTGGCGCTGCTGGGCTGAACCTTGGTTGAGTGCGGTCCCGGCAAGGACGCAGTGCACATCGAATATTGCCGCCACCGAATTGGAATGGTAGGCGAGTTCCTCCATTGCAGCGGCCGTTGCGGAGGCCGGACGCATCAGTCCAAGTCCGCCGACATCCGCGGGGAACGTTATCTGGAAGAGGTTTTCCCGCGCCATCGCCTCGAAGACGTCGGTTGGGAACCCGTCTTCGACCTCGTCACCGGTGGCAATCCTACCGGCAGCCGCTGCGACGACATCGTCCGCAAAGCGGCGGACACGTTCACGGATTCCGAGCGTCTCCGGGCTGGAGAGCATGTCGTGGTATAAGCGCTCTGCCTGCCGGACAGGCGCGGTGGTGGCGGCCAGTGGTTTGGTTGCGGGGACGCCGGGGGCGGGGGACATGGAATCTCCAAGGTTCGTGTTGACGATCAGAATGTTTGGGTCGCAGGGTGTCTTTCAGCTGCTCGTATAGCCGGCATCCACGTGGATTGTGCTGCCGGTGACATAGGACGACAGATCCGAGGCCAGCCAAAGCGCCGCCTGCGCTACCTCATCGGCCTGGCCGAACCGGTTCAGCAGGCTCAGCTGCGGGGCAAAGTCCGCTTCTGCCTGGCCCCTTCGTGCAAGCGACGCCTGCAGCATTGGCGTGTCGATCGCTCCCGGAGCTACGGCGTTGACGCGGATGTTTCTGGATCCGTTTTCCATTGCTGCGACCTTGGTCAGGCCGACAACGCCATGCTTGGCCGCGACATAGGCCGCCGCATTGGACCGGGGCCGGAAACCCCGGACGGAGGAGACATTGATGATGGATCCGCCGTGGTCCTGTTGGATAAGCTGCTGCAGCTCGTATTTCAACGAGAGCGCCACACCCTTGAGGTTGACGGACATCAGCCTGTCCCAGTAGTCCTCGTCGAACTCGTGAAGCGGGTTGACGTCCGGCGTAATGGCAGCATTGTTCACCGCGACGTCCAGCCGGCCGTAGGTGGCGGCGACGGCGTCCACCATCGCTTCAACCTGGTCCGACCTGGACACGTCAACTTGGATGTAAAAGGCGGTGCCGCCGTCGGCCTCGATTTCGGCGACGGTTTTCGCTCCGGCTTCTTCATCTAGATCGGCCACTGCGACCTGCGCGCCGGCTGCGGCGAAGAGCTTGGCGGTGGCCGCGCCCAATCCCGATCCGGCGCCGGTAATCAGTGCGACCTTCTTTTGTAGGACGGGGTATGTCATGTGGGTCTCGTTCCTGGCGTGGAAAAGCGACGTTCAGCGGAAAGACGGAAGTACTTCGTTCTTGAACAGTTCCAGCGTGCGCAACACTTGCTCCTGCTCCAGTGCGTACCACTGCATGCGCAGGACGATGTAGGTCAGGCCCTGATCCTCCAGAGCCTTCAGTGCGACGACGGCGGAGGCCGGGTCAGTGAACAGATACGATGCGTCGGCGGTCTCCGTCGCTGCCTGCTCCGTGGCCAGATGGGCGTAATTGCCCGTCTGGTCCGGCGCATTGTACTTGGCGTATTCACGAGTGAGCGAGTTGCGTGCATTGAGGCCGATGGACCGAGCACGCTCGGCGTCCGGGTCCAGGACCAGCTCACGGCGGACCACGAACTCCGAGGCCGCGCCCAAAGCCAGGCGCTCACGTTCGGCGCGATAGTGCCCAAGCACAATTTCGAGCTTCTCCGGGGAGGTATGCGGCGGAACAATCCAGGCGTCCCCCAGACGAGCGGCCCGCTCGGCGCCTTTGCGATGGGCACCTGCGCCGATCCAGATGGGCGGCCCGCCGTGCTGCACGGGTACAAGGCTGATCCGCTCATCCTCGATCTGGAAGTGATTACCCTGGAAGGAAATGCGTTCCCCGCTCCAGAGCCGGCGTACTAGCTGCACGCTTTCTTCGAATCGTCCTACGCGTTCCTCCATCGGTACTCCGAAGGATTTGAACTCGTTCTCGCGGTAGCCCATGCCAAAGCCGGCGATCGCGTTGCCGCCCGAAAGATGGTCGAGGGTGGAAAACTCCTCTGCGGCGCCCACAGGGTGGCGCAGCGGCAGGATGTACATGTTGGTTCCCAGCTTCATGTCTCCGGCATCCTGGGAGAGCGCGGAGAGCAGATGCACCGGCTGCAGCGTCGGCATGCCGCCCAGATAATGCTGAAGGACCCACAACGAATCTATCCCGGCCCCGCGTGCTGCGCGCACCTGCTCTCGCAGCATGGAGATGCGGTTCGCCGGTACGACGTCCTGCGGGAAATCGTTCATCAGGGCCAGCCCGAACTTCAGTGCCATCTGCTAACTCCTTAATTGATGGGGGGTGAGTACGAGGGCGGCGTCTACGATGACGGCTCCGCCCTCCTGTTTGTCGGAAACAATGACAGGATTCAGGTCGGCTTGCAGTAGCCAATCGGATGCGGCAAACAGCTCGGAGAACCGCACGACCATGTCGATCAGCGACGGCAGATCATATTCAGTACCTCGGTAGCCTCTCAGGAGGCGCCCGACGGCGAGTTCGTCAAGCGCCTTCCCGGCTTCCTGGTGATTGATAGGGCATTGGCGGAACACGACGTCGTTCGTCAGCTCGGCCAGGACTCCTCCTGCTCCGATCATCACCAAGGGTCCGAACTGCGGGTCCCGGACTCCGCCGATGATGACCTCGGCACCCTTGCGGAGTTCAGCCAGCAACAATCCCTCGGAGTCCAGACCATGTCCGCGCACGACGGTGCCGAACTCCTCCACCGCCCTAGCCAGTTCGGCTTCGTCACGCACGCTCACCCGGACCAGCCCGAGATCTGATTTATGCACCACATTGGCGCAGAGCTGTTTGGCCACCAGCGGCCAGCCCACCTCGGCCGCAGCCTTTGCCGTGGCTACCGGGTCCGCCGCCGAGTCCGGCAGCAGGACTTCACGCGAGGTGTTCAGCCCCTGCATCGCCAGGAAGGCCTTGGCCTGGTGCTCGCTTGGCAGGTCGGCCAGCTCAGCCGGACGCGGAACCGGCACGGCCCTGCTCCGGGCACCGCCGTCCCCGGCACTGGGACGCATGGCGGTCCACCGGGCCAGGTGCGACAGCGCAGTCAGGGCCGCGTCAACCGAACCGAAGTGGGCGGCGTTGCTGGCTGCGAGAAGCCCTTCTCCCCGCTCGGTGAGATTGGCCGCGGTCCAGGCGGATATGACCGTCGGCTTAGTGCTGGACTCTGCTGCCGTAACGAAACCTGTCAGCAGCCGTTCGGCGTCGTGCGGACCCCATGTCGGGATCGCGTAGAGCACCATGTCGAATTCGGGTGCGCGTTCGAGCTCATGCAGGACATCGAGGAGAAACTGGGAATTCCCGATGATCTGGCCGGTCAGGTCGAATGGATTGCTTGGCGTGCCGAACCGCATGGTCTGCGATAGTGCCTCGACCGTTTTGTCCGAGAGCGCGAGGACGTCCAGCCCGAGCTCGGTCGCCCGGTCGGCGGCGTAGCTGCATTCGCCGCCCGAGGGAGAAACGATCAGTACCCGATTCGATGCCGGCAACGCCGCCCGCGTCATCAGGTCGGCAGTGTCGAGCAGGGCATCGACTGTATCGGTCTCAAGGACGCCGAGCTGCTCCATGACGTCACGGAAGACGGCGTGCGAGCCGGCCAGGGCACCGGTGTGGGAGAGCGAGCTGCGCTGTCCGGCATCGGAACGCCCCACCTTCAGGGCCAAGACCGGCTTGCCAGCGCGGTGCGCCTTGGCCACCGCGGTCCTGAACGCTGGCGCATCCCGCAGTTCTTCGACAAAAAGCGCGATCACCTTGGTTTGCGGGTCGTCGGCAAAGGCACCGACCAGATCCGCAATGTCAATGTCACTCTCGTTGCCCACGCTGACGAATCCGCGGATCCCGACGCCGCGACCCTGCGCCCGGTTGAAGAGGTTCACGGCCATGCCGCCGCTTTGGCTGATGATGCTGATGTTTCCGGGTGTATAGGTGTCAGTGATATTCAGCGTTGGACACGGGATAACATTCTCCGTCACGCTTACGGCACCGATGCAGTTCGGTCCCAGGATCCTGCTGCCCCGCGTGCGGGCGAGGTCGACGAGCTCCTGTTGGCGTAATCTTCCGGCCTCTCCATCTTCGGCGAAGCCGGCGGAACAGATGGTGATGACCTTGACCCCCGCGTCAGCGCACTCACGCACGGCCCCGGGGACCAGATCGGCGCGGACCAGCAGAATAGCGGCGTCGATGGGCTCGCCGATATCACTCACACTGGCGTAGCAACGGTAGCCCTCAAGTTCGTCGTAGCGCGGGTTGACAGGAAAGATCTTGCCCGAGTAACCCGTCCTCAGCAGATTGGCGAGGCTGCGTGAAGAGTAGCCGGATTCGTTGCCGGAGGCGCCGATAATCGCGATGGAGCGGGGTGCAAGGAGTGCCGCAAGATCCAGCGGCTGGCGGTCACGGGCCTCTGGAACACCGGGGCCCACCAAGGTTTCTTCACTCAACTCGGGTCCAATCAGTTACGGGATGTGTTGTTGGGGACGTACTCAAAGCATTTTGGCCAGTGCATATGCCTGTCTTGTGGCGAAGACCAACCGGCGGGGCGCGTAGGCATCACCAAGCAGATGGACGTCTTCACGTCGTTCGCGGAGCGTTTCGAAGAGAGCGCTCTCCGAAACGCCGCCGCACGCGAGTACCACCGAATCAAAATCACCCAGGTCCTCCTCGATGCCGGAGTACACGTTGCGGGTCGTCACTGTGTCGGCGGTGATGGACGTGACTTCCTCCATGAACCGGAACTGGACCTTCCGGGCACTGAGCCGGCCGAGGATGCCTCCGACGATGTAGCGGCCCAGCAACTGTGCCGGCCCGTTCGTTGCATAAACCAGGCGCACCCGATGGCCGCGCGAGCTTAGGTGGTCGGCCAGCGCCAGCGGCGGCATGTGGTCGTCCTGGGCCACGATGATCACACGTTCACCAGGCGTGGCCTTGCCGGTGAGGACGTCGCGGATTTCCAGCACAGACTCATCCTGGGCGCCCTCGATCGGGGGACGCCGTGCCGAAGCGCCGGTGGCGACGGCCACAATGTCGGTCTCCTCGGCCAGGACGTCCTCGGTCGTAGCCGCGTGGTTCAGACGGATCTTGACACCAAGGTTCTCAAGGCGTTTCTGCTGCCAGCCAAGGTACTCTCCAAAGCGTTCGTGCTTCGGGGCGGCGACGGCGATGCGCAGTTGGCCGCCCAGCTGTTCGTCCGCCTCCCACAGGTCGACGCTGTGCCCGCTCTCCGCCGCCAGCCCGGCCAGCTCCAGTCCGGCAGGTCCACCGCCAATGACCAGCAGGCGCTTGGGATTGGGCGAGCGGAACCAGGGGCCCTCGACTTCCTTGGCTGCATGGGGGTTGACTGCGCAACCGAAGGGCAACCCGTCCACATAGCGCCGATTAATGCATTCGTTGCCCCCCACGCAGGGGCGGATCTCTTCGGTCCGCCCTTCGGCCGCTTTGACGAGGATCTCGGCGTCGGCGATGTGCGCCCGGGCCATGCCTACGACGTCGGCATGGCCGGATGCGAGGATGCTTTCCGCGATCTCCGGGGTGTTGATCAGCCCTGTGTGCACCACCGGCAGGGAGACTGCTCGCCTGAGGCCCCCGGCGAGATCCGACCACTGACCGGCGTCGAAGAAGTGCGGCTGGATATAGCTTGGGTTGCCCCACGGAGTGCCGACGACGGCGTGGATGAAGTCGATAAGACCGGTGGATTCGAGGTACTGGGCAATCTCGATGCCGCCTTCGGCGTCATACCCACCGGGAACCTCTTCCTTGAGGTTCAGCCTCACGCCAACCGCCATGGAGCTGCCGACGACGTCCCGGACGGCAGCGAGGACCTCCGTGACGAATCGTGCGCGGTTTTCCAGCGAGCCGCCATAGGCGTCCTGGCGGTTGTTCGTCAGCGGGGAAAGGAACCATTCCAGGAGGTCGTCATGGTTGACGTGGAGTTCAATGCCGTCCAGCCCCGCTCGCTGCGCCTGCCCGGCGGAGTACGCATATTCCTGTACGAACCACCCGATCTCCCTGGTGGTGAGCACATGTGGCAGGGCGTTGCTTACCGGTGAGCTCAGACGAGCCGAGGGGGCATGCGGGAAACCGCCGATCATGGTCATTTGGCAGGTGACCACGGCCCCGGCGGCGTGCAGGGTGTCGGTGACGCGCTGCACGCGGTCAACGAAATAGGGGAGCCTGAAATAGCCCTTGGTCTCGGCGCTGATACCAGACGGTTCAAAGCCTGGAATGAACTGGTTCTGGATCCTGCCGGTGACTCCGCCAATCCAAGCCACGCCTGCCTTGGCGCGGGCCTCCAAGTACGCGATGGTCCGCTGTGCCTCGTCCTCATCCGTGCCCCAAAGGTTGCCGATGGCGGAATTATGTGGGGGCATCATGACGCGATTGCGCAGCTTCATCGGACCCAGCTGGATAGCCGAGAACAAGTGGGGAAAGCCCACCTTGCCCAATCTGTAGTCATGATTCATATAATTAACTTAGATCCCGCTTCTTTTGCGGTCAAGGAGGGTGGTCTTGATCGCGGAATCTAATCTATGCGCATAGACTCGTGGTCAGTCGCCGTAGTTGGCGGATCATGAGGACTTGGACCTACGTCAGTTTGGAGCTGTTATGTCTGCAGTCGGTGTCAGCGTGGAGCAAAATGAAGGAGTCGTTCGGATTAGGCTTGAGCGTCCCGAACGGCGAAACGCCTACGATCTTGAGATGGCCAAGGCGATGATTGAGGGGCTGGAGTCGGCCTTCAGGGCGGAAGCCGTGGTCATTGAAGGTAGTGGCGGTTCCTTCTGTGCGGGGGGCGCCCTGGGTCAGCTCAGCGAGCCGGATCCGGACCAGCTTCGCGAGCTCTTCACCACCTCCCTGCGGCTGGTGGACGCCATCCGCGCGTGCCCCAGGCCGGTCATTGCGGCAGTGGATGGCGCAGCGGCGGGTGGCGGCAACGAACTGGTCATTGCCTGCGACTTCGCCATTGCTACCCAGCGCTCGACCTTTGGCCAGACCGGTCCGAAAGTTGGTTCGGCCCCGGTCTTGGGCGCCACGAACCTCGCCGCCGTGCAGATCGGTGAAAAGCGGGCCAAGGAGATGTCCTTCATGTGCCGGCGCTACACGGCAGACCAGGCGTATGCAATGGGCCTTATCAATGAGGTGGTTCCGGACGGGTCGCTGGATGCTGCCGTGGACCGCTGGCTGGCGGAGATCCACGCCCTGAGTCCGCGCTATCTCGAGATTTCCAAAGTGAGCTCCAATCTTTGGTGGAACGCCTCGAAAGACAATATGCAGGCAGGGCTGGAATCCCTCATCCAGGCCATCGGCAGTGAGGATATGCGCGAAGGAGCGCAGGCGTTCATGGAGAAACGCAAACCGCAGTTTCGGCCGGCTGTGAAGCCTGCGGCCCGCGACGTGCTCGCCTGATCCTTGCGCGAGCTCGTCTGAATCAGGCTTCCCATGGTGATTTGGGTGGGGATCTTTCCATTCCCGGAAAAATCTAGGATAATGAATACAACGGACGTCCGGATTGCTCGTGGCTCTTGAGTTTGTCGGATCCGGCGTTCCTCATTCGGCGGTTGTGTACTGACCGTCTTACTTGTGACCGATGTTATTGGAGGTGGGGGCCGTGACGGTTTCCGTTGTTGATGAGCATTCCGAAATTCGTAACCTGGCCGCCAGCGTAGCCGAAGAGGTTTACGCGCCTATGGCCGAGCATCTCGACGTGACCAGGACGCCGATTCCCTTGGCGGAGCGCAAGCGTCTGGGGGATCTGGGCTTCCTTGGCATTGCCCACCCGGAGCGCTTCGGAGGTGCGGGCGCTCCTCTGGCCCAGGCCTTGGCTGTCATCGAAGAATTCGCCAAGGTTTGCCGGCCGGCGGCGTTCCAGATCTTCGAATCGAACACCGGTCCTGCGCAGGTCATCAACCATCTCGGAACGGAGGAACAGCGGGAGCGGCTGCTGCCCAGCATTATCTCCGGGGACATGACCATGGCGGTCGCGATTTCGGAGCCCGACGCAGGTTCTGCCGCGACGGACGCCAGGACCACTGCCCGGCCGGTAGGCGAAGGATACGTGGTCAACGGGGCCAAGCGATGGATCTCCAACGGCGGAGAAGCCGACCATTACCTGGTGTATGCCCGTCTTTCCGATGCCCCCGGAGCGAAGGGCCTCGGCGCCATCGTGGTGGATAAGACGATGCCCGGAGTCAGTTTCGGCGTACCGGAGCGGCTGATGGGCTTCCGCGGAATTCCTTCCGCCGACGTGATTTTCGACGACGTCCTCGTTCCAAAGGAGAATGTGGTTGTCCCAGCTGGCGAGTTCAGTTCGTTGTTCGGGGCCTTCTCCATCGAGCGCATGGGCAACGCGACGATGTCCTTGGCAATCGGGCAGGCCGCACTGGATAAGACGCTGGCCTATGTCCAGGAACGTGAGCAGTTCGGCAAGCCCCTTGTTGAATTCCAGTCCATCCAGATGATGGTTGCCGACATGGTGCTCCAGGTCGAAGCGGCCCGACTGCTGGTCGAACGAGCCGCCCATAGCGGCAAGGACGGGCTACCGGATCCCCTGCAGGTGTCTCTGGCCAAGTGCACGGCGAATGAGATGGCCAAGAAAGTCACCGACCTGGCCATCCAAGTCCACGGAGGCAATGGCTATACCGAGGAATACGGCCTCGAGCGGCTGCACCGCGATTCACACGGCTGGGCAATCGCCGGAGGCACACCGTCGATGCAGCGCATCCGCATTGTTTCCGAGGTTCTCGGCCGCCGCTTCGATCAGCGCCGCTGATGCTGGCCAGGCGTATGGATAGTCCTTAAGGGTGTTTGATTTGTGCAGGTCATCGGTTGAGAGGCAGGAATTGTTGTGGGCGTGGACCTAAGTACGGACTTGGAATCTGTTGTGGAATCATTGGGGCCGGAGTTCGACCTGAGCGCAGGCCACAGGCTGATCAGGGAGCAAGCGCGTGCGCTCGCGGCCGAAGTCGAATCCTTTGCGCCAGAGGCTGACGCTTCAACTGCCATGCACGAGCCCACCCGCGCGGCGCTGGCCGCATCGGGTCTGGCAGGACACGTGGTGCCGGCCGCCTATGGGGGGTTTTCGGAGACGCTGGATCCGTTGGCCATCACGGTGATTCGCGAGGCCCTGATGTACTCATCGGCGCATTTGGACTCGCTTTTCGGGGTTCAGGGCATCGGTTCCTACACCCTGACTGTGGGCGGGCGTGAGGAATTGAAGAAGTATTGGCTACCCAAAGTGGTGACGCTTGAAGCGGTCGCAGCAATCGCACTGACGGAACCCGACGTAGGGTCGGACCTTCGGGCCGTGCAGACAAGTATCGAACCCGTCGAGGGCGGACTGCGGGTACGCGGGCGCAAATCCTTCATCACCAATGGCGGGGCCGCCTCGTTCTACTGCGTCCTCGGCCGGGAATCCGACGGGTATTCAATGGTCCTGGTTCCGGCGGATGCGCCCGGGCTGCGGACGCGGCCCGGGGACGACCTGATCGCCCCGCATATCCTCGGCGAGTTGGAATTCGATGACGTGATCGTGCCTGAGGGGAACCGTCTCGGCGTTCCAGGAAAAGCTTTTTCCCTCATGCTCCAGGCCCTTGCGGTCTTCCGGGTCTCCGTGGCCGGTTCGGCGGTGGGCCTGGCGCAGGCCGCGCTCGATGAGGCTCTGGCTCATGCGCGGACGCGTGAACAGTTCGGCGCCCCGCTCATCGAGCTGGGCTCCATCTCCCAGTCTTTGGCCCTGTGCTGGACCGAGGTGGAGACCGCCCGGGCCATGGCCTACCGGGCCGCTGCCCTGGCCCGTACCGATCCGCTGGCGCATCTGGACTACTCGTCCATAGCTAAGATCAGCGCCACCGAGGCCGCCGGACGCGTGGTGGACCGCTCGGTGCAGATCATGGGCCGTTTCGGACTTATCCGAGGCTCCAAAATTGAACGGCTGTATCGCAATGCCCGGCCACTGCGGGTCTACGAAGGTGCAACAGAGGTGCTGCTGGATTCGCTGGCCAGGCGCCTGCGGAAGGCAGCGAAATGAAGCCCGAGTTGATCATTGACGCGCACACCCACGTCTGGCCGGAGAAGATTGCGGCGATTGCGCTTAGCGCCAACCCGGTGCCGGGACTTGAACCTCGCGGAAACGGAACTGTGGGTGGGCTCGACGCTGCAATGGACGCACACGGAGTCGGCCTCAGTTGCTGCCTGGGCATCGCAAATGAGGCCCGGCACGTTGACTCAGTGAACCGTTTCGTTGCCTCATTGAGCAGCGCGCGCCGGCACCCCGTGGGAACCGTCCATGTGGACCTTTCCGTCGAAGAGAACCTTGCGAGCCTCAAGCGGCACGGTATCAGAACCGTGAAGCTGCATCCTTTGTTCCAGAACTTTGCCCTGAACGATCCCCGGCTCTGGAACATCCTCGAGGCTTTCGGCTCCGAGATCGCCGTGATCACGCATGTGGGGGAGGGTGGCGATGCTCGAAGGAACGCACTTTCAAGCCCCAAAATGATTGCGGACCTGGCCAGACAGTTCCCTGAACTGACGCTCATGGCCTGCCACTTCGGGGGCTACAAGATCCTCGACGACGCCGAAGAGATGCTCTCCGGTGCGGACGTCGTTTTGGAAACGTCCTGGCCCCCCACGTTGGCCACACTGGCGCCGGAGCGGGTCAGACGTTTAATCCGGAACCATGGCGCCGAACGCATCGTCTTTGGCTCCGACTGGCCAATGACCAGCCCCGGCGAGGAGATCGCAGCTATTCACGGGCTGGGGCTTACCGATGAGGAAACCCGCCAGATTTTGGGCATGAACTTGGCCCGCTTCCTCAACCTGCCCACCGCGTAACACTTCGGGGCCAAAACAGGCCGGGCCTCAATGCCGGGGACAGAACCGGCATTGAGGCCGACGAAACAATGCATTTAATTCTTCCGCTTGAGCCTCGCGTTGCCTAGACTCGAATCCGCAGGATGACGAACATCACAACATGATTTCCCTCACGGGGGCTCTGTCGTACGGCCGCAAAATCTAGTATAACGATATTAATCAAGCTGTTAGTTATGGGGCTGGAGCTCGCCTATCGGCCAGCCAGACCCGAATGTACTTCCCCACAGGGCGGCATCTTGTGTCCGCTGCACTCAGAGATTCATCCCAAGAGAAAGGACCCTGATCATGGGCCTGACTGGACGTATTGCACTTGTTACCGCTTCGGGATCCGGCATGGGACGCGCTGTAGCGCGCCGGCTGGCCTCCGACGGGGCGCACGTCATTGTCGCCGACATCAACGACGTCGGCGTCAAGGAAACGGTTTCCCTCATCGAAGATGCCGGCGGCTCCGCTGAAGCGGCCGTGGGCGATGCCTCGGATGTTGCCTACCTGACCGAACTCATCGAGAACATTGACGCCCGCCATGGAAAACTCGACATCCTCCACAACCATCTGGGAATGCCCGGAGCTGGCGGCGTCATGGTCAGCGAGGCCGAGTGGGAAAAGAATATCGCCATCAATATGAAGTCAGCGTTCTTCACTTCGGGCCTGGCGTTCCCGCTGCTGAAGAAGAGCGGCAAAGGGTCCGTCATCTTCACCGCATCCACCTCTGCGATTGTTGGTTCCCCGTTCTCGCCGCTGTACTCCATGACCAAAGGCGCAGTGGTTTCCTACGCCCGCGCCCTGGCCCTGGCCGGCGCAGCAGACAACATCAGGGTCAATTCAATCTGCCCGGGATCGGTGGATACCCCGATGCTCCCGACCTTCTTCGGCCGTGAGCCGGGGGCCAGCATCGAAGATCTGATGGCCAACTTCATTTCCCTGATCCCGCTGGGACGCCCGGCCCAGCCTGAGGAAATCGCCTCGGTGGTGGCCTTCCTCGCCGGCGACGACTCCAGCTTCGTCACCGGCGTCAATATTCCTATCGACGGCGGCCTGACTGCAAAGTAGCAGTTGCCGCAGCATCATTCATAGATTTAGCCAAGGAGTCTTACCGTGTGGAAAAAGCACGCAGCTATCGCCGGATTGGCCGTATCGGCATTGTTTCTCTCAGCCTGCGGCGGGCCGGGTGCGGCGGAAGCGGAGGAACGTACTGTCAACGCGGCGGACGAAGCGGCCCAGGAACTCATCGATGCGGCCAAGGAAGAGGGCAGCGTTGTCTGGTACTCCTCCATTCCTGAGGCTCCGACCGAGGCTGCGGCTTCGGCCTTCGAGGAAAAGTACGGCGTCACGGTCGAAATCGTGCGTGCCGGCTCGGAAATCCTGGCCCAGCGCTACGGGACGGAGCGCGACACGGGTGATGTCGTCGGCGATGTCCTGACTTTCCCGGAGGACTACGTCTTCTCGGACTACATCGAGAAGTCGTGGTTGGCTCCCTTCGATAAAGAGAAAATGCCGGCCGTGAACCAGTGGCCCAGCGACCAGCTATATGAAAACTCCTACGCGCTCGTCAACATCCAGCCGATCGGTGTGGCCTATAACACTGATCTGGTGAACGGTGAAGACCTCAAGGACTGGGAATCAATCCTGGACGAGCAGTACAAGGGGAAAATCGTCCTGGCGGACCCGGGAGCAATCGTCCCCTGGACCGAATTGCTGCGGCTGCTCAACGAGACGTATGGCGCGGATTACCTGACCTCCTTCAAGGAGCAGAACTTCCAGATGCAGCCATCCGCGGTGCCTGGCACTCAGCAGGTGGCAGCCGGCGAGTCAGCGTTGGCCTTCCCGTCCCTTTACTCCGTGGTGAATCCGCTCAAGGAGCAGGGCGCACCCATCGACATCAAATTCTTTGAACCCACCACAGGCGTGCAGCAATTCACGGCTATGAGCGAAGGCAGCGACCACCCGAACGCTTCGGCGCTGCTGGTCAACTACCTGCTCTCGGCCGAGGGCCAGTCCGTACTCAACGAGGGCGTCGCGGCATCCGTGCTCGAGGACGTGGCCGGAACGGTGCCGCTGCCGGAGGGTTACCGGATGCCTGACCTGCTCAAGGCTCTGGATGAGCAGAAATCCCTCCTTGCACTTCTGGGCCTCTAGGCCCGGCCGCTGAACTGTTGACAGAGAAGGAACTCCAGTCATGACCGATACATTGGTTCACCAGGAAGCGAGAGCTGGCATTGAGACACGCTTCGGGGTCGAGATTTCAGGCCTGCGCAAGCACTTCAAAGATCCGCACACGGATGCGATAGTCGCCGCCGTAGACGACGTCGAGCTGCGCATTCCTGAGGGCCAGTTCTGCGTGCTGCTCGGACCGAGCGGCTGTGGGAAAACCACGCTTCTTCGGTGCATCGCGGGACTGGAGTCTCCGTCGCAGGGATCCATCGTCGTTGAGGGCAGGACGGTGTTCGACGGCCCCAAGATCAACCTGGAGCCGCAGCAGCGGCCCATCGGCATGGTGTTCCAAAACTACGCACTGTGGCCGCATATGAGCGTGGCGGGGAATGTGGCATTCCCGCTGCAGGCCGGTCCGCGTTCAAAGCGGCCCTCCAAGGAAGAAATCGCCGCCAGGGTCCAGCATGTCCTCGAGGTGATGGGCATCGGCAGCCTCGGCAAGCGCAAGATCGGCCAGCTCTCCGGCGGGCAGCAGCAGCGCGTCGCCCTGGCGCGCGCTGTTGCCGCCGGGAACAAAGTCGTCCTTTTCGACGAGCCGCTCTCGAACATTGATGCCAAAGTGCGTGAACAACTGCGCCGCGAACTGCGTTCCATGCAGCGGGAACTGGGATTCACCGCGGTCTACGTCACCCATGATCAGTCGGAGGCCATGGAGATGGCAGACGTCGTGGCCGTGATGCGTGAGGGCAGGGTGGCCCAGCTGGGTACGCCCGAAGAAATCTACTTCCATCCCAAGACCCGCTACGTGGCGCAATTCATCGGGTCGACGAACATTGTTCCGGTCACGGCCGGGATGAATGATGCGGATACCGCTGGCAGCGTGAGCACCGACATCGGCCGGTTCCGTACGTCAAGAGGCCATGGGCTGCTGGGCGAAGTCGAGAAGACCGTGGTGATCTCCAAAGCCCAGCACTGGTGGATCGGTGAGGCCGGTACCAGGAAGGAAGGTTCCAACGGCTGGGTGGGGGCTCTGGCCGCTGTCAGCTTCATGGGCACCCACACCGAGTACACGGTGGACGTCAACGGCATCGCGATTCGTGTCTGGGGTAATGGCTCCTTCCGCGGTTCAATCGGGGACCAGGTGGCAGTGGGCGTCGAACCCGAATTCGCCGAGGTGGTTGTCGATGACTCTCATTGATGCCCCCGAGCGGGAAGGGGCAGCCGCGAAGCAGTCCGAAGCAGCCGGGACGAAGCAGCCGAAGAGGCGGTTTTCGCTTTTCCATGGTTTCGGGTGGCTTGTTACAGCTCTCCTGTGCTTCTTTATCATCTATCCGCTGTTCAGGACACTGCTCAGCGTCGTCGGGGTCGACGACGACGGGTGGCAGCTTCCGCGCCTGTTCGAGGTGTGGGGGCGTCCGGAGACTCTGCAGTCCCTGCTGAACCTGCTGGTTGCCGTCGGCCTCGGCGGCGGCCTCGCAATGGTCGTCGGTTCGTTCCTGGCATGGCTCAATGTGCGCTCTGACGCCAGGATCGGCTGGGCCGCTGATGCGCTGCCGCTGGTCTCACTCTTCGTGCCGGCCATAGCCAGCGCCGTGGGCTGGGTGTTTCTGGCCAGCCCGCAGGCCGGGTTCCTCAACGTTGTGATCCGTGGGGTTCTCTCCTGGTTGGGAATTGATCTGGAGCAGGGGCCTCTGGATATTTTCACGTGGCCGGGCCTGATCTTTGTTTACGTTCTCTTCCTGACCCCCTATGCCTACCTCGCAGTTTCCACTGGTCTGCAGTCACTCGATCCGGCTCTCGAGGAAGCGGCACGAATGTCGGGCCACGGCCCGTTCTCAACAGTGTTCAAGATCGCGCTGCCCAACCTCGTGCCGGCGCTGGGTGCGGCGGCGGTGCAGGTTCTGACCATCGGGTTTGCGCTGTTTGCGGCTCCCGTGGTGATTGGGACGGCGGCTGGAATCGAAGTGTTGCCGGTGTCAATTGTCTATTCGCTGACGCGGGAGTATCCGCCGGATCTGTATTCGGCTGTCGGTATGTCTTTGGTGCTGGTATGCCTGGTCGTGGCCGCTACCAGATCTTTGAAAAAGATCACGGAAAAGGGTAACTACGCCAAGATCGGCGGACGTGGAGCGCGTCAGAACCTGGTGCAACTGGGCAAGTGGAAATGGCTGGCCCGTTCCGTGATGGTTGGATACTTGGTGCTGACATCGGTGCTGCCCTTTATAGGACTGCTATTCGTCTCCCTGCAGGGATTCTGGAGCGCGAACGTCAAGTGGAGCACGATGAGCCTGGACAACTACGAGGCCGTCGGCGAGCAGGCATTGCTTAAGCAGGGTCTGCAGAATTCCCTCTTCCTGGGCCTTGGAGTTGCCACGGCGGCTGTGTTCCTCACGGCGATCACCGCGTATTTGATACACCGACGGAACAACAGAACGAACCGTGCCATCGACGCGGTCCTGAAAGTTCCAGCAGCGATCTCGCATATCGTCGTTGGCATTGCGTTCCTGGTCGCCTTCAGCGGAGCACCGTTCAAGCTCAACGGCACCCTGATGATCCTACTGCTGGCCTACGTGGTCATCTTCATCCCGCAGGCTTCGCTCTACGCGAATTCCGCGGTCCAGCAAATAGGCAAGGAAATGGTGGAAGCGGCTGAAGTCTCCGGAGCCCGCCCCGGGCGGATCTACTTCAGGGTCATGCTGCCGCTGATGGCGCCTTCACTGGTTGCCGCATGGGCCCTGCTGTTCGTGCTCGGAGCCAGTGAAGTCAATGCCTCCTCCATGCTCTCAGGTCCAGGAGCACCCGTGGTGGGCATGGCAATCCTGGATCTGTTCACCAACGGAACCTATCCGCGCCTGGCGGCGCTCGGCGTGGTGATCTCACTGATCTCCAGCGTCGTGGTGGTTTCCGTTCTCATCATCGGGCGGCGGAGCAGCCGGCGGTCCTAGCGCCGGGCATTCGTTGATTCCTCAGTTTCACAGCAGCGAACGGAGCGGGACATGGGCAGGGTCGGAATCGATGACATTGAGGATCTGCGGGGCCTGGGACTGGGCAAGGAGGGGCAGTCCGAACTGCTGGACACCCAGACCGAGTGCACCTTTGTCTTCACGAACGAGGCCGGCTGGCCCGGCGGCGTGGTGATGAGCTATGTCCAGATTGGGGATGCATTCTGGCTCACGGCGGTGGAGGACAGAGGCCATGTGCGCGCCGTGGCGGCTGATCCCCGCGTGAGCCTGGTGATATCCAACGCAGGCACGAACCTGCCGGGGCGCCGCATGCTGTCGCTGCGCGGGACTGCGATCGTCCACCGGGATGCAGCGACGAAGGCTTGGTTTCTTGAAAAGTTCGCGGCCAAACACCAGCCGGAGGCCCCTGAGTCTTTCATCCGGCTACTGGACAGTCCGAACCGCGTCGTCATTCAGGTCCACCCTACGGCCATTGCCGCTAGTCATGACTCGAACAAGATGCCCGGCAACGGCCGTGGCGGCCCGGCGAAATCCGTATGAGATTGCGGGAATGTTGTGGGGGAGTAGAGCAGCGCAAAGCAGAGGAGCTGGAGAAATGACGGGTATTGAGAACAAGAGAATCATCGTGACCGGTGGCGCAAGCGGTATCGGGGAGGCCACAGTCAAAGCATTTGCCCGCGCCGGAGCTCACGTTGCGTCTTTTGATGTGAACGATACGCGGGGAGAGGAAGTTGCTGCTGATGCCACTAGGCGGGGACCCGGAACCGTTAGTTATTTTCATGCGGACGTCTCACAGAAGGCCGACGTCGAAACGGCAACCCGTGCTGCGGTGGCTCAGCTGGGCGGACTGGACTCTCTGTTCAACATTGCCGGTATCTGGCATGCTTCTTCGGCGGAGAGCATCACGGAAAAAGACTGGGACCGCATTTTCGACATTAATGTCAAAGGAACGCTGCTGACGAATCAGGCGGTTTTCCCTCATCTGAAGAAAGAGGGAGGCAGTATCATCAACACAGGCTCGGATGCTGCCCTTATGCCGTATCTCCAGGGCGCTCATTACTCAGCTTCAAAGGGTGCTGTGATCTCATTCACCCGCACTATTGCCGGTGAATGGGGTAAACACGGCATTCGGGCCAATGCCGTCGTTCCGGCAATCTGGACAGCAATGTATGAGCAGAAACGGGCGGAGCTTAGCCCTGAGGAACTGGCCGCGCACGATGCCCAGCGGGCAGCAGAGATTCCCCTCGGCGGCAAGCTTGGGGACCCGGACACTGATCTTGCACCTGTGCTTGTGTTCCTGGCTTCGGATGCCTCCAAATTCATCACGGGACAGATCATTCCCGTAAACGGTGGCTTGGGGCAGGTGCGCTGAGAAGTCAACAGCGCCGAAGCTGGCCGTCATCTGCTCGACCCCTACGTTGTACATAAAGCGCAGGCCGGCTGCCGTTCGGGCCTCCGTATCCACGGAAATGCCGTGTGATAGTTCGTCTTGGGACATTTCTCGTTCGTTGCAACAACTATCCATATTCTAGGCGCATGATTGTCAGAGTATGGGATCTGGTGCTACCTTCGTAGTTGTTAGCAGCACCACTTATTCGGCGGCGGTCATTGGGGACCGTTGCTCTCGTACTGCTTCAGGAGGCTAGTAAATGACCGTCGTCGACACCGCCGTCGAAATGCCGGGGGAAGGGACCAGCGAAGCCATCCGTGGCGTCGTCGTGACCGGGGCCGCGAGAGGCCTCGGCAAGGCCATAGCGGAGCGCTTTGCCTCCAGCGGTGCAGCAGTTGTTGGCGTCGATGTGTCAGAGGCCGCTCTCAAGGACACCGTCGCCGGGTTGGGGCGGGGACATGCCGCCGTCGTTGGCAACGCGGGGGATCCGGGGGTCATCGCGGCGTCCATTGCAGAGGCTGAGCGTCTGGGCGGGGGGCTCAAGACCTTCGTGGTCAATGCCGGCATTGCCCAGCCCGGCGAGAGCCTGGATTTCGCGCTCGAAGACTGGGACCGGATTCTCAACGTCAACCTGCGCGGGGCATTCGCCGGCGCGAAGGCAGCGGGAAGGCATCTGCATGAGGGCGGGAGCATCGTGATGCTGTCCTCGATCTGCGCCACGGAGGGATTCGGGGCCAGGGCCGCCTACTGCGCATCCAAGGCAGGAATCGAGGGACTGGTCCGGTCGCTGGCAACCGAGTGGGGTCCGCGAGGCATCCGGGTCAATGCCGTGGCGCCGGGGACGATCAGCACGGAGATGCAGGCCTCAATGGTAGCCACCGGCATGGTTTCCATGGACAGCTATCTCGAGCGGATTCCGATGGACCGAGTAGGGCGTCCCGAAGAAATCGCCGATGCGGTGGCCTACCTCGCCTCCGACCGTGCCAGCTACATCACCGGAGTTGTGCTTCCGGTCGACGGCGGATGGGCTGGCGCTGGCCTGCGGATTCCCAGCACCTGAAGCTTCCAGTTATCCAGTTTGCCGCCGACGGCGGCGTGTCCGATTTACACCTAGAGATGAGGTTCAGCAATGGTACAGGTTGGTTTGCTGCTCAGTGACGTTCCCAAGTCAGTGACGCCAGCGCAACAGTTCAAGGACGTGCTGCGGATCGTGGAGGCAGCCCAGGAAAACGGGTTCACATATATCGCCATCGGACAGCATTTCCTCTACGGGGAACTCCGCTGGCTACAGCCGGTGCCGCTGCTCGCTCGTTTGGCGGCCGAGGTGGATCCGCACGTCAAGCTCGTCACCCAAATCATGATCGCGCCACTTTACCACCCGGTCATGTTGGCCGAGGAGATTGCCACGCTGGACGTCGTGACCGAAGGCCGCCTGATCTTCGGAGCCGGCTTGGGCTACCGTCCGGAGGAGTTCGACTATCTGGACGTGCCGTATAAGCAGCGTGCCGGCCGCTTCGATGAATCCCTCGAGCTGATGAAGAAGCTCTGGACCCAGGAAACCGTCAACCACGACGGCAAGTACTGGAAGCTCGAGGATGTCCGCCCGCACCTCTTTCCGGTGCAGGACCCGCATCCGCCCATCTGGATCGGCGCCCATGCCATTCCCGGCGTGAAGCGCGCGGCGAAGTACGGAGACGCATATGCCTGCCCGCCCGAGACTCCGAAGCATGAAGTGGCCGAGCGCTTTGCCATTGTTCGTGACGGGTTTATCGAGCGGGGCAAGGAGTTCACCCCCCAGCCGCTGCGCCGTAACTGCCTCGTTGCCGACTCCCGCGAAGAGGCAATGGTCGAGTACGCCCGCGTGGCCCAGGGCCGCTACCTGACTTACGCGAACAAGGGCCTGGACGTCATGAAGAACACAGATCTGGAGAATGAATTCGCGAAGGCTGTTTCCGGCCACGCAGTGATCGGTTCTCCTGATGAGGTGGTCGCCGAGCTGACGGACCTGGTGGAGACCCTCCCAGTGGATCCGCTGTTACTGCGTCCGCAGTGGCCGACCATGACCGCGGACGAGACGATTGCCGCGATTTCGCGCCTCGGCCGCGAGGTGGTTCCGGCAATGAACGCCCTGACCGCCCGGACCGACATTCCCGAAGAGTCCTACCTCGAGGTCGTACGATGACCGCGGCACGGCAGGTCTACACCGATCTGGTACCGACATTCCCGGACCCGCAGACCTGGACCCTGGACCACGTGTTGCGCCACCACGCCGGCATCCGGCCGAATTCCGTCTGCCTGGACGCACCGGTGGAGGATGCCCGTTGGACCTATGCAGAGGCGCTGGACAGTGCGGAGCGGATTGCGGGCACCTGGCTGACAGCGGGTGGAAAGCCCGGGGACCGAGTGGCGATCATGGCCATGAACTCCTCGCAGCTGGTTCGTTCCTGGTGGGGAGCCGCCGTGGGAAACCTCGTCGAAGTGCCCATCAACACCAATTACGAGGGGGAGTTCCTGCGCCACCAGCTCTCCGTGGTCGACGCCCGCTTCGCGGTCATTGATGACACTTTCGCGGAGCGTTTTGTGGCCATCTCGGAGCATGCCCGTGGCATTGAGCACTTCTGGGTGATCGATTCGGGCACCGGCGTCCGGGAGTTCGCCATCGAACTCCTGCGGGACAACGGCTGGAAGGCGGCGCCCTGGGAGGAGCTGGAAGATGGCCCCATTGTTGACATGGTGCCGCCCCGGCCGCAGGAGCTTGGCGCCATCTTCTTCACCTCCGGGACCACAGGTCCCTCCAAGGGCGTCTCCATGCCGCATTCCCAGCTCTACTTCTTCGCTCAGGAAGTGGTCTGCCTGACCCGGCTGACGCCCGAGGACACCTATCTGACCACGACACCGCTCTTCCACGGAAACGCGCAGTTCATGGCCGTCTATCCCATCATCATTGCCGGGGGCCGTGCGGTCATCCGTCCGAAGTTCAGCGCCAGCCGCTGGATCGACCATGTCCGCGACTCGGGGGTCACCGTCACGAACTTCGTCGGCGTCATGATGGACTTCGCCTGGAAGCAACCGCCCCGCGACAATGACCGGGACAATGTGCTCCGGGCGGTGTACGCGGCCCCGACAGCCAGCACCATCGTGGAGCAGTTCAAGGAACGTTACGGGATCGAGGCCTTCGTCGACGCCTTCGGTCTAACGGAAACCTGCGCGCCGATTCTTTCCCCCTATGGGGTCCCCCGTCCAGCCGGCGCGGCCGGCCTGGCGGCTGCCGAATGGTTCGACGTCCGTCTGGTTGATCCGGAGACGGACCGGGAAGTTCCGGTCGGGCAGGTCGGCGAGCTCGTTGTCCGCCCGATCCAGCCTTGGACGTGCAGCAACGGATACTACGGCATGCCGGAAAAAACCCTCGAGGCCTGGCGCAATCTTTGGTTCCATACCGGGGATGCCCTCCGCCAGGACGAGGATGGCTGGTTCTACTTCGTTGACCGCTACAAGGACGCCCTTCGCCGCCGCGGCGAGAACATCAGCTCCTATGAAATTGAGGCGGCGGTGATGGGCCATCCGGCGGTCGTCGAATGCGCTGTCGTCGGCGTTCCTGCCGATGTGGAAGCCGGGGAGGACGAGGTCCTTGCGGTCGTCGTCGTCAATGACAAGGTCACCCCTTCGGAAATCCTTTCTTGGTGCGAAGGCCGGATTCCTGCATTCGCAATTCCCCGGTTCCTTCGCATCGTGGACGAGCTGCCCAAGACGCCTTCACAGAAGATCCGCAAGGCTGTCCTGCGCGCGGGCGGTGTCGACAGCGCGGAAACGTTCGACCGACTAGCAGTTAGCGTTCCCTGACGGGACGCCCCTTACACGAGAAAAGAGAAGATCATGGACTTCAGTTCGAACCCCATGCACGAGGACATCAGATCCTCTGTGCGGGCATTGTGCAAGAACTTTCCGGATGAGTACTGGATGGAGCACGATGAATCCAAGGAGTTCCCCTGGGAGTTCTACAACGCCGTCGCCGAGGGCGGCTGGCTGGGTCTGACCGTACCGGAGGAATACGGCGGCGGCGGCATGGGTGTCACCGAAGCGGCCATCGTCGAGCAGGAAATCGCCGCTTCGGGCGCAGGCATGGGCGGCTGTAGCGCCGTGCACATCGGCATCTTTGGGTTCGAGCCGATCATCCACCACGGCAGCAAGGATCTGAAAGACCGGTTCCTCAAGCGGGTGGTTACCGGCGAACTGCACACTTCCTTCGCGGTTACCGAGCCGGATGCCGGCACAGACACCACCAATATCTCCACCTTCGCGAAGAAAGTCGAGGGAGGATATCTGATCTCCGGCCAGAAGGTCTGGATCACCAAGGCCCAGGAAGCCGAGCGCATGCTCATCCTGGCCCGTACCAGCCCCCGGGACCCCAACGGCAAACGTACTGCCGGGATGACGCTGTTCTTCGCCGAAATGGACCGGGACAAGGTTTCCATCCGTCCGATTCCCAAGATGGGCCGCAATGCGGTGGATACGAACGAACTGTTCATCGATGAGCTCTTCGTTGCGGATGAAGACGTTGTCGGCGAGGTCGGCCACGGTTTCCGGGCCATCCTCGGCGGGTTGAACGCCGAGCGCGTGATCTCCGCCAACGCTGCCCTCGGCATCGGCAAGGCGGCGCTGCGCCGCGGGGTGCGCTACGCGAACGAGCGTGAAGTCTTCGGGCGTCCCATCGGTAAGAACCAAGGAATCGCCTTCCAGCTCGCCGAGGCCCAGATCAAACTGGACGCCGCCGAGGCCGTTGTGCAGAAGGCTGCTTGGATGGTGGATAACGGCATCCCCTGCGGCCGCGAGGCCAATGCGGCCAAGTACCTCTGCGCGGAGGCGGGCTTCTTCGCCGCCGACGTTGCACTCCAGGTCCACGGAGGCTTTGGCTACGGCAAGGAGTTCCACGTGGAACGCTATTTCCGCGAAGCCCGGCTGATGCGAATTGCACCAATCAGCCAGGAGATGGTCCTGAACTACTTCTCGGAGCATGTGCTCGGCCTGCCGAGGAGCTACTGATGCAGCCGTACCGTTCCATCCTTTTTGTCCCGGGCCATCGTCCAACCTGGGTCGAGAAAGCCATCGACTCCGGCGCCGACTGCGTGGTCCTGGATCTGGAAGACTCCGTACCGGCCGCGGAAAAGGCCGCCGCACGGAAGCTGGTCGCGGAGTCCATCCGCCGGGTCAGGGCCAGTAACGCCGGCGTCGGGCTTTTTGTCCGCGTGAATCCGCTCGCAACCCGGCTTACCGGCGGTGATCTTGAGGAAGTGGTCATACCTGGTTTGACAGGGATCTTCGCCCCGAAGGTGGAAAAGGCCACGGATGTGCTGCAGTACGATGCCCTGCTGGACCACTTTGAGGAACGTAACGGCGTCAGCAAGCTGGAATACATTGTCCCGGTCGAGACGGTGCAGGCTATCCAGAACTGCCGGGAAGTTGCCCTTAGCTCGCCGCGGATCGGTGCCATGATCGGTCCCAGCGCCGAGCATGCTGATATCGCGCGGGAGGTCGGTTACGAGTGGACTCCAGAGGGCATGGAGACGCTGTACCTGCGCAGCAGGGTGCTTTTGGCCTGCCGGGAGGCCGGTATCCATGCACTGACAGGTCTCTGGGAGGACCTGGAGAACATCGAGGGACTGCGGGAGTTCGCCAGGCGCGGCCGGCAGTTGGGCTTCCGGGGCATGATCGCAATCCATCCCAAGCACGTTTCCACTGTGAACGAGGTCTTCTCGCCGTCGGCTGAAGACATCACTTTCTACGAGGGAATGGTCAAGGCCTACGAGGCCGCGGCAGCTGACGGGACGGGCGCCCTGCGATACCGGGGCCTGCACATCGACAAGGCGCACTATGACAAGGCCGTTGAGTGGCTCGACCGCGCGGCACAAATTACTACGGGAGGAAATCGATGACGATGCGCGGACTATGGTTCGAGGAATTCGAAGAAGGTGCTCACTACAAGCACGCTTTGACCCGCACCATCACTGAAATGGACAACGTGATGTTCACATCGTTGACCATGAACCTCCAGCCCCTGCACTTGGACGAGGAGTTCTCCAAGAATTCCATCCATGGCCAGAGGGTGCTGAACAGCCTCTTTACTGTTGCACTTATCGGCGCGTTCCATGTTCCGGAGCTGACTATGGGAACCACTCTGGGCAACCTAGGGTACGACTCCATCAAGTTCCCCCACCCCGTATTCCATGGCGACACCCTCCGCGCGGAAACCACCATCCTCAAGAAGCGCGAGTCGAAGACCCGCGACGATTCCGGCATCGTGTGGTTCGAGCACATCGGCCTCAACCAGCGCAACGAAGTCGTCTGCGAGATGACCCGGGTCGGCCTGATGGCCAAGCGGCCCACGAAGGAGAATGAATCATGACCCTCAGCGTCGAAGCCACACAAAACCCGCTCAAAGACTGGGTCCCGGATACCCGTACGCTACTAATCGGCGACGCCCAGGCCCAGCCTGAGGGCGAGACCTGGGACGTGTTCAATCCAGCCACAGAGGCAGTGATCGGCACCGTCGGCGGCGCCTCAAGCCAGCAGGTGGACGCGGCAGTCGCCGCGGCGCGGGAGGCCTTCCCGGCGTGGGCGGCACTCTCCGGCGAAGAGCGTTCGCGCCACATCCACAGGTTGGCCGATGTGCTCGAGGCGGCAGCGGACAGGCTGCTTCCCTCCATCGTCAACGAGGTCGGCACACCCGTCTCACTGGCCGAGTACCTGCAGGTCAAGATGGCGGTCGAGGAGCATCTGCGCTGGGCCGCGGATGCGGCGAAGCTTGACCGGATCCAGCACCTCGGTGGCTATGACAAGCCGCATCCGACCATGAGTGACGTCGTGCACCAGCCGGTCGGCGTGGTGGCCGCCATCACCGGCTACAACTACCCGCTGAACCTGGCCATTTTCAAATTCGGCGCGGCACTCGCCGCCGGCTGCACAGTGGTCCTCCTGCCGTCACCGCGCACGCCATTGACGACCCTGTTCCTGGGCGACCTGATTCGAGAAGCGGGGCTGCCGGCAGGAGTCATGAACGTCATTATTGGCGGCGCCGATGTAGGACAGCAGCTCTCATCCCATCCTGGCGTGGACCGTGTTTCGTTCACTGGTTCTGATGGCGTGGGCGCCAAGATCATGGAACAGGCGGCTGCCAATCTTACGGGCGTGACTCTGGAATTGGGCGGCAAGTCCCCGACTCTCGTGCTCCCCGGCGTCGACGTCCAGAAGATCGCCGTGGAAATGCACCTGCGCTGGGCCCGCAATGGCGGTCAGGGTTGTGCTGCGCTGGCGCGGATTCTGGTCCACGACAAGCTGTACGACGAATTCCTGGAGGCCGGCGCTTCCGCCTTCGACCAGATGGTTGTGGGTGATCCTTGGGATCGGGCCACCAACGTCGGTCCGATGATCCGTCCTGACCATCAGGCCCGAGTCCAGGGCTTCATCGACGGGTCTGTGGCAGAAGGAGGCCGGAAGCTGCTCGAGGTCACCAAGCCGCTGCCGGAGAAGGGCTGGTTCGTCAACCCGGTGCTGCTTGGCGGGCTCCCGCACAGCGCGCGCGCCGTACAGGAAGAAATCTTTGGACCGGTGGCGGTCATCGTGCCGTTCAAGGACACCGAGGAGGCGATCCGCCTGGCCAACGACACTCCTTACGGTCTTGCTGCCAACGTCTGGTGCGGTGAAGACCTGGCCGAGGGCCGGCGCGTTGCCGAACAGATCCGGGCAGGAACCGTATGGATCAATGGCGGCGGTGCGATGCGCCCCGACGCTCCGTTCGGTGGCTATGGCCGTTCCGGTGTGGGACGTGAGTTCGGCGAATGGGGCATGCGCGAGTACCTGGAGGTCAAGCACATCCAGTGGCGGGTGTAAGACCAGCTCCTGATCCTTGTCGGGGCCAGCGGGGGTTGTCTCACCGGGGGGAAGTTTGTTCTTTTCCAAACCCCCACCCCTCCTCGGAAGGAAGAAAAGGAGGAAAACGTGTCTGC